>JBIKWS010000335.1:0-4990 GCA_044356195.1 Cyanophyceae cyanobacterium | reverse complement strand
TCCAAATTTCCAGAAGCCAGCTTCGAGCCATGCAGGGTGATCGAAGAAGTATTGGTAGTGGAAGAGCAGGACGGAACAGATCGCGTAGGCACGAAGCGTCTCCAATCCATGAAGTTTCAATCTCATCAAGGTTCCGGTGCGGCTTCGGACTGAACCCAACGCTGAAGTGCCGAACAAGCCGATTCTCATGGGTCGGCTTTGCCTGGGCTCATCCGGACCCCGCCCCCGCATGGAACGGGGTGGCGACGTCCTGGTCGCCTGGGCGATTGGCTTGTCCCACGATGCCCGACCCGCTCCCACGCCTCCGGCGTGAAGGCATCCCGGAGGGATGGGAGCCGATAGCCCCGGGTCGTGCGACGCACGCACCCGGGGAAAGGCGCGTCGTGATGGAATCCGCACCCCGGCGGGGTGCGAAGGCTGGGAATCCTTCAACCCCTCCAGGGTTGCTTTCCTTTCCCACGTGGACCCGGGGTGCGCTTCGCGACCCCGGCTACCCGCTCGAATCCCTCCGGGATAGGGGGACCAAGCGGCCGAGCTTCCATCGGGATCGGTATCTGGGACAACGCCCTGCGGTCTGCCCCAACTCAACGACACCCAAGCCCCGGAAGGGCGGGCCAGATCCCGTTGTCTGGTCTCCATCACACACGGACCGTTCAAGTCCCCTTCCATTCGCGGAACGTTGGAAGGTTCCAAGTTTCCGGATTTCAGGTTGAAGTCCCCTCCATGATCGCCGTCGTTGGCAGCCTCAATCGGGACCTCGTGATCCGGGCAGAACGTTTTCCTGCGCCGGGCGAGACGGTCGTCGGCTCCGGATTCCGCACCGTTCCCGGCGGCAAGGGAGCCAATCAGGCGGTCGCCATGGCCCGATTGGGGGCGCGCGTGGGGATGGTGGGTGCGGTCGGGGAAGATTCCTTCGGCGCGATGATGCGCGAGGGGCTTGTCCGGGATGGGATTGAGGTGCGGTCGGTCCGGTCGTGCGCGGAGGAATCCACCGGGGTCGCCGTCATTACGCTGGATGCGGCGGGCGAAAACCACATCGTGGTTGCGCCCGGCGCGAATGCGCGGCTCACGGCTGCTGATGTCGAGGAGGGGTTGGCGCAGTTGATGGCAGTGGAGCCGGTGCAGGCGGTTGTCCTCCAGCTTGAGGTGCCGGATGAGGCGATCCTGGCGGCGACGACGTGGGCGGTGTCGCGCCGGATCCCGCTCATTGTCAACGCGGCCCCGTGGCGGGAATCCGTGCCGGCGTCGGTCTTCGAGCAGGCAACGTGGCTGATCCTGAACCATTCCGAGGTCTCGGGTTTGCTGGGGCGTTCCTTGGCGGACCTGGCGTCGATCGCCGAGGCGGTCTTGGCCTGGCGCGGCACGGGTGAACGTCCCGGAGTGGTGGTCACGCTGGGAGCCGAGGGAGCGTGGGTGGACGGCGGCGGGATACGGGAACTCGTGAAGGCGGTACCGGTCGAACGGGTGGTCGATACCGTCGGGGCAGGGGACGCCTTCGTAGGTGGCTTTGTGGTCGGATGGATGGAAGGGATGGGGGCGCTGGGAGCCGCGCGATTTGCTGCGGCGGTGGCAGCGATCTCCGTAGGGCGGCCCGGAGCGCAGGATGCGATGCCGCAGCGCGGGGAAGTGAGGGTCACCTTCCCCAGCCTCCGCATGTAACGGGGTGGCGACGTCCGCGTCGCCGTTGCAGAACCTTTCACAAGGCGATGAGGACATCGCCACCTCGAATCCTTTCCAAACGGGGCAGTGACAAGATCCACCCCGTGTCCATCCACCCGGAATCTTGCAACCTTCATAAATATGGGCAAAATATTGCCTATGACGACGCTTTACGTGCCCATTTCAAAAGGTCGAACCAACCTTTGTGAGCTTCTGGGCAAGGTCGAGGCTGGCACCCGGGTGGTATTCACCAGTCACGGGCGACCGAAAGCGGTGCTGACAGCATTTCATCTTCAGGGGAAACCGTGGCGGGTCGAGAATGTGGGGGATCCCTCCCGGTTCGGTGACTTGCAAAGCCCGGTCATGGAGGAATGGAAATCGAGCTTTGGCACACCGACACGGTTCTGAAGAGCCTGACCGGTTTCCCGCACCGCTACTTCCGGAATCGGACGAACTGAACTTTGAAAAGTCGGTTGGCCAGTGCCCTCTGTTTTCGTCTCCTGGGCCTCTTTCGGCCGGGACCTATTGCATCCCGATCCCGGCCCAGCTCTCACCTCGCAGGTGCGCGGTGATTCGGATCCCAGTCCCTGCTTGTTCGTGTGATCCGTGCAATTCGTGGCTCCAACGGTCTGGTTCAGGATGAAGTGCGTCTACCATCGGGGAAGGCGAGTTCCGCTGTGACCAACTGAAATCTGTGGATCGGAATGGTTTCCCGCAGAGGCGCAGAGATGTGGGGAAGGGTGTTCGATGGGGGGGAGCCCGCAGCGTTCACGCGCCCGAAGTGTTGGAAAGAGCGGACTGACCCCACTGCCTTCATCTCTCCAAGAGCATCAAAAACACCCCAAACTTGCATGCATAGAATTCCAATGCATATTGACCCCAATGAAGATCACCAAGAGGCTCAATGCCGCGTCTGCCAGCGCCCTCGTCCTCGGTATCCTAGCGCTCTTCGGGGCTCTTTCCGGAGGCGTGCTGACACCCACGCGGCACCGGGCCGCCTGAGCTTTTCCCACCGTCGAAACACAACATGACCCCATGCCTCCCATGAACCCCACAAAAGCATCAAGGTCCCGCCTGGTCATCGAACGTTTGTCACCCTTGCGAACCTTCTGGGCCGCGGTCGTCGTCGCCGCATCCCTGCTCAGCTTCTCCCTGCCAGCGCAGACCATTCCTGGGCGGGATGTCACTCCCGAGCCCCCGCCGGTCGTGCCTCCCCGAGGAGAGCCTGCAGGCTTCGAGGGCCTGTCCCTGAAACTCGATTACCCCACGCTCGAGATCGCGGAGGATCGGGCCTACATCCCCCTGTTCTTCACGGTCCTTGGCGATTACAGGGGCACCAACGACATCACGGTCCGCGCCCGGTTCGTCAGCGGCACGGCCACCCCGGGCCAGGACTTCGATACGAATCAGCCCGTGAGGATCGTGCCTGCCGTGGGTGGGCTCGGTTCCATGAACTGGCTGCCACTGCCCACGATCCTCGACGAGATCAACGAGGGAACTGAGACGGCCGTCTTCGAGTTGTCCATCGATGGCAGCACCAACGCCCCGGTTCGTATGGAAGTGAGCCTCTTCGACGACCTGAATCCGGGCGAAGTGGGTTTCGTTTCGCCGCGCTTCCAGATCAACGAAGGTTCCACCTACGGATACGCCCAGATCCGGCTCTGGCGCACCCTCAACACCCGGCAGGCGGCCACGGTGACCTATCGTTTGGAGGGCGCGGCCTCGGCGCTGGCCGTCCTGGGCGGTCAAACCAATCGCACTGCGACCTTCGAGCCGGGACAGTCGCAGATTTTCGTCCAGATCCCGCTGGTGAACAACTCCGAGGCGCAGGGCACCTTGGATGTGACCCTCACACTCGAATCACTCGAAGGGGGCCTGAAGCTCATGAAGGGCCTCGAGAGCACCGTGTTGACCTTGGCCGACGACGAGACGCCCAGTTCCGGCGAGCCGCTGACAATCTCTCAGTTTGACAATGGGGGCGGCCAGCGCGGCGCGATGCTGTCGACCCGGGTGGCCCGCGGGTATCAGGTCCGGCTGGAGTCCTCTGACACGGGAGCGGAGGGACCTTGGCAGCTTTACTGGCTCTTTGAAGGTTCCGACGTCGAGGGCGTCGCCTTCGACTCCTTTGACGCGTCGGTGATGCGGATGTACCGGATTCTTCCGCCCGAGCCTCTTGACTACACCTACCCCTGGTGAGGTTCAGAAACGCCCTGGTTGCCTGACCCCAACTCAGTCGCCACCCGCAACGGCATCGAGAAGGCTGTCCAGGGCCCTCCACGGATGGACCGTGGCTCGGTCAAGGTCCTGCCGGGTGTCGCCGCCGTAAACCAACCAGGGTTGGATCTGGAGGTCCGACAGGTTCTGACGCCAGAAATCGAGGCCTCCGAAGAAGTCGGATGCGATCGTCGCCCAAGGTGATTTCCTTGTCTCATCAATGCCTGACCCGCTCCCACGCCTCCAGCGTGCGGGCATCCCGGAGGGATGGGAGCCGATAGCCCCGGGTCGTGCGAAGCACGCACCCGGGGACAGGCGCGTCGTGATGGAATCCGCACCCCGGCGGGGTGCGAAGGTCGGGAGTCCTTCAACCCCTCCGGGGTTGTTTCCGTTTTCCACGTGAACCCGGGGTGCGCTTCGCGACCCCGGGCTAGCCGCTGAAATCCCTCCGGGATAGGGGGAACAAGCCGAAGGGCCTTCTTCGGAATCGATCCCGATCCCGAGCAGGACCCCAGCGGCGAAATGCCGGGCCGACCCCGCACAGGGAGGAAAGCCCAGGAGCCCGGCCGACTGCCCTTGCCCCACGCGTCGGTATCGGAATCGGCATCGGGATCGGAATCGAAAACGAAGAGGTGGGAGAAGAACCGGGCTCGATCCCGATTCCGATTGCGATCCCGATACCGATTCCGGGGCCGCTCTTCGCCCTGAGGATGTGGCGTCTCCCCAAGGCGACGAGGACGTCGCCACCCCGATCGGGAGAAGCTTTGGGAAGGGCGACGAGGACTTCACCGTTTCCATGCCGTTGAATGCCGAAGAATGACTCGCGCAGAGACGCGGAGACGCAGAGGAAGCGGGCCTCTCAGTCATCGTTATCGAGTCACCCAACGGTGATCCCGTTCACGGTTGCCCAAGCTTCGGATTTCCTGTCGCTCTCTGCGTCTCTGCCCCTCTGCGCGAGATGTTTACTTCATGGATACGGCTAAGATTTTCCGGGCTCTCGCGTCGTAATGATATGAAAGCTCCATGGGCGTCCGTCTTGCTGCTGATTCTTTGCTCCACCACCGTGCTTGGCCTCGGGGGAAAGCTTGCTGCTCAGGGGAGCAGGACTCGGCCTTCT
>JBIKWS010000334.1:0-4993 GCA_044356195.1 Cyanophyceae cyanobacterium | reverse complement strand
AAGTCCTCCAAGCCCAGGCGGAGGACCTCGCCTCCCTCCGCACCGAGGCCCGGCGCGCCGAGGCTCGCCTCCTCGCTTCCACCTCGATCCGGGCCCAGTACTGGGGCAAGGACGGCAGCTTTCGAGAGATGGAGTCCCCGCACCAACTCGCTTACTCAACCAATGTCTTCAAAACGCTGGTAACCTGGGGACCCTTCTGGCGCGAAACCCCGGAGGACTGCGTGGACCTCTGGCGCCTGTTGATGTCCAGCCCCCTGTTCACTTACATCCACAGCCCTTTCTGGATTCGGGTGCACAACCAGCCCGTGGTTCTTGGCTGGACCCCGACCGATCGACTGCGCGCCCACGACGTCTGGACTGCCTTCGTCTCCGAACTCGCCGCCTCCACCAACTTCCTACACCGCCTGGAGGCCAAGTCCATCGCTGTGGCGGCAACCCATGATTTCCCCAGCCGGAAGATTCGTTCCGATGAACTGATCGAGACGTTCCAGTCCCATCGGGACGATTTCGTAAACCATCCCCTCAACCTGCTCGCGAATTCATGGGATTGGAACGCGTTCCGGACGATTCGCAACCCGACGGGCCAGCGCGACGAGATCGTGTTCACCCCGGAGCTTAACGAATTCCTCGATCAGGTGGCACAGGCGCGCGGCCAGCAGAGTGCGGCCGCCCCCACCCGAAGGGCCAGAAGCCCAATCGGGACAACAAATGAACTGTTTGCGGCCAGGAAGGCATTCCTGACCACGATGCCACCCGGATCCTACTCGACGTTCACGGAGCTTTTCGGCACCGACCTGCGAGCCATCACCGCCACCGAAGCAGAGGAACTCAAACCGCTCCTCGAATCATTTTCCGCGAAGGTCCAGGAGCAGCCGCAACTCCTCACCGATGCGGACCCAGCCTGGGGAAACGCGCAACGGGCCAGCATGAGACTGCGGATGCTCCAGAGCCGTCTCAACATGGTCACCCGACGGGAATCGGCGGCCCAACCAACACCCACATCCCCCGGCCGCACCGAACCGCCGCCACCTGCCTCCATTCCCACCCCTTCCCCCTTGGCCGCAGGCCAAGGCCGCGACCGCATCAACCGTGCGACACGAGACCTGTCCCGCCCCGGTGCAGTGCCCCAATCCGCCACGCCGGTACCTCCCCCGACGGAGTTCCCCCTCGTCAACGCCACCCAGTTCGTTCCCCTGACCGAAATCCTCTATTCCAAGCGGCCAAAGCCCTTCGACGTCATTTCAGTCGCCATCGCTGACATCCACGCCACCGAGGATTCCGTCTGGGTGGATGCCCGATCCCGGCTCATGGAGTTGACCGCCAACGGACGCAGGATCTCGAACAAGTCCCTCGAGTACGCCGGCTGGGTCCGATGGGACCGGAAATCCGGCAGATGGTCCCTCGTTGCGGAGATGCCGGTTCCGCATAGGACCGGAATCATCGTGCATCCCAGCTCCCGCTGGCTTGGCAACACCCTGTACCTCTCCCTTTGGGACTCCCTACGACGCTGGTCGGCAACCGGCTCGGAACTCCCCGCGATTCCCGTCCCATGGCAGGCCCCGCCCGTCCTGTTCGCTCTCCACGACCGCCTCTACGGCATGAGTCAGGATGCCGTCTACGAGATCCCCACGGATGGCGGCGATGTCCGGATCCTCGCCAGCACCCGTCGCCGCCCCGCCACGACCCCTCTCGATTCCATCGAGAAATTCGACAAGCCATTCCTGATGGAAGGTCCCGGGGACTCCATCCTCGCGCTCGCAGGCGAACGGCTGCACCAGTGGAATGGGACGTCGTGGTCGTCGGCCTTCCCTCACCCGGTGGTCTCCGCCAACGCCCATGGAAAGATGGCGGCGGTCCGTGGCCTCCTTGAGAGACCAATGGCCGCCGTCTGGATGCTGCCATTGGAAAGCCTGAAACCGACCCTCGCCTTCGCCTGGAACGGGAACAACTACGGTCCCGGCCTCACCCCAGGTAGACTGGACATCTCCCCACCGACCTTCGAGCCCGGCAAGGGTCCGGCCTGGACCCTTCCGCACCATCTCGCCGGATCCCAGGCCACCTACCTCCCCCTGGGCAAGGATCTGCTCGTTTGCATCGACGAACTCCCGGAGGTCACAGCGCCGCCACCCCAATCCGCGACACATCACGCGCTGGTCTCACTCCTTGAATCCGGTACCTCCACCCCCAGGACGTTCCGCCTCCTTTTCGACGCCGAGAAAGGGCCGCTTCCCTACCCCGGACCACAGCTCAACGCGTCCAGTCTCGAACAGCGGCCCAGACTGCGCCTCCGTGTGATGGGCGACGACCTCCTGGTCTTCCACCCGTGGCACCCTGGGTTCTGGCTTATCCCCCTGTCCGAGTTCCAATCCGGTTCCACCCCGAAGCCCTCCCGTGCGAAGCGCCCCTGAAGCCACCCCACTCACGTACTGCATCGTTCGAACCGTACTCTGCGGCAACTTCGTCATCCCCGCCCAATAGCCCCGGAAACAGGCTCAGGGCGAGGTCGGCGGAGCCGGCGGCTGATCCGACATCCGGATCGGCAGGATCCGTCCATCCGCCCCATGCTCGATCCGATCGATGCAGATCTGTTTTCAACCTCAGATGCAACCCGTCCACAGCCTGCTCGCCCTGCTGTTCGTCTGGCTTGCAATGGACGCGACCGTCGCGGGTACCAATCGACCCTCTTTTGAGGTGTCCCAGCGACTTACGGCCGAGGGATTCGTGGAGGTGTCCGTCGATTTACTGAAAAGCCTTTCCGTCCCACACAATTCAGTGGGAGCGATCACGAATGAGCTGAAGAGCCCACCCGTCCTCGATGTGCTGACGCGGGGCCTGTCGGTCGAGCCTTCCCGCCTGGCCGCATTCGAGGCCTTGGGCTTCGAGGACGCTCAGCGGGGCAACAACGCCATCAGTGCGGAAATCTGGTGGAAGCTGCCCGAAGCAACCGCGTCTGAGGTCAACGTGATCCAGGGGCGCCTCAAGCGCTACGTCGACTGCCGCTGGGAAGGCGACACCGCGAAGCCTCACAACTCACCTGCCCCAAGCATCCGTTCGACCGCCTCGCGCCCGGTCATTCCCGCAACCACGCCGAGTGCCGCCGCCTGCGGGGTCAACTCCACGATCCGAGCCTCCAGCAGGTCCTCCGGTTCGCACAACGGCCGCTGCGGTGTGCCCCGCGCGATCGCCACTGCCTGCCCGAACCGCTCCGCCGTCTTCACATCATAGATTCCGCACCCCACCAACCCGCGCACCGTCAGGATCGAACAGAACTGTCCTCCCAGCCACTTCTGGCTCGAACCCAGCGCCACCCCGTTCCCGAACTGCATCGTCTGGACCGTGCTTTGCGGCAACTTCGTCATCCCCGCCCATTACCCCCGCGCCCCTGCCCAAGGCAAGGTCGGCGAAGCGGGCGGCTGATCCGCGACCGCCGTCCACAAGGGCGCATCTTGACACTGCCCCCGCATGGAACGGGGTGGCGACGTCCTCGTCGCCGTTCCAGAGCTTTTCGCAGGGCGATGAGGACATCGCCGCCCCGCATCCTTTCCAACAGGGGGAAGTGTCAAGATGCGCCCCGTCCACAACCGCCCCCGGTTCACTCCTTGACCCCTGACCCTTGCCGGCCTCCTATTGGCGGCATGCTCCGGCAAGCTCCATTCCATCGATCAAGCCCGTCCTTCCGTGGCTTCACCCTGATCGAGTTGCTCGTCGTCATCGCGATCATTGCCATCCTTGCCGGCATGCTCCTGCCGGCCCTCGGCAAGGCCAAGACCAAGGCCCAGGGCATCCAGTGCATGAGCAACCAACGCCAACTCTCCCTCGCCTGGACGCTCTATGCCGGGGACAACGGCGACAACCTCGTCTGGAATGACCTCACCCCCGATGGCTCCGGATGGGTGCGCGGGATCCTCGATTACAACGCGGCCAACCCACACAACACGAACCTCGCCAACCTGCGCGATCCGCGGTACGCCAAGCTCGCCCCGTACACCCAGGCCGTCGGGATCTATAAATGCCCGGGCGACCGATCCTACATCGTGTCCAGAGGACAGCGTTTCCCACGTGTCCGCAGCCTGTCCCTGAGCCAGGCCATGAATTCCCGCGACGATTGGCTGAGCTTCATCACCAAGAAGAAATACGTCGTCTTCCGGAAGCTCTCGGACCTTTCCCTCATGAGTCCGTCGCTCGCCTATGTCTTCATCGACGAGCATCCCGACAGCCTGAACTTCGGCGACTTCGCCGTCTCGATGAACGATGGCGCGCCCGCGGGTGCGATCCACATCATCGATTACCCCGCCAGCAACCACAACCGGGCTGGGGGCATGAGCTTCGCCGACGGCCACGCCGAGGTGCACAGATGGGTCGATGCCCGCACGGTGAAGCCGGTAACCCTGAAGCCCATGACCCTGGTCGTGCCCTCCCCCGGAAACGCCGACATGGTCTTCCTCTCCGAACGGACCTCCGTGCCACTGCCCTGAGACTCCCAGGAGGACGACCCCGCCAAGGCCGAGATCTTCCGACAGACACGGGCGGAGGTGACGGCGTGGATGGAGGCCCGGGACATCAAAGGCCTCGGCAGTTGCCACACCTACTGGAGGGAAATGCGCCGGATCCTGAAGGAAAAGCACGGCATCGTCTGGAAGAGCCCGTCTGAACTCGAGCCGTTCGCGATCTTTGACTAGGCCGTGTCCATGGGGTTGAGAAGGGGACGAGGTTCACGCGGAGTCGCGGAGGTCGCGGAGAATGGACATCCGGGACGTACCTCCGGCCAGTCACCGTTTGGTGAGTGATTGCCGACGTTGGAATGCTCGGGAGCGCCCCTTTCTCTGCGCTCTCCGCGGCTACCAATGAACTGAGGACCCGTTCGTTGAGTCCGAGCCTCGGAGCTGTAGGCCGGGTGCCCTCACCCGGCGCATGCATTGAAGACTGCCGACGATCCGCAGACCGCCAGTTCATTGCTGCAAAACACCCTTTCCGTAGAGGGTCGGTTCTTCGC
>JBIKWS010000333.1:0-5005 GCA_044356195.1 Cyanophyceae cyanobacterium | reverse complement strand
GCCGAAACCTTCCTGGGCTGGGACTGAACATTGCCCGCTACAACGCCGGGGCCTGCACGTGCCACCCCCTCCGGTTCACCCAACGGTTCCGCCAACAACCTGCAATCCTGGAACACCGCACAGCACGCCACGGATCTCGCGCGGCAGACAGTGACCAACCCACCCACCCAGAGTTTTGCAAATGCTTCGCATTGACTATACGCAAATCATTCGCATCTTTATCGCCGCATGCCGACGCGCCTTCACTCACCCGTTCCTTTCCACCCCTCCAGTGGCCGCGTCGCACCCCCCTTTCGGCCTGCGGGTGCAGGCCAGGATGGACGGCACGGCCCAACCCGTGTGTGGCCTGCCGTCCATCCACTCCAATCCCGACCAGTCCGCTGAACCCGGGATCACCACTGAAACATCCACTCCTGGAATACCCGAGGAGCCTGATCCGAAAACAACACGCAACATGAAGCATCCAGTACGTTCCCTCCTAGCCGTGAGTCTTGGCGCGGCAACCATTGCCCTCGTGGCCCCGGCCCACGCTGAGACCGCCGGATTCTACATCGGCATCGACACCCGGAATCCCCTCGCTTCCGGCGTCTACCGCAACCTCCCAAACCCCAACTTCAACCGCCTGACGTTCCTCTACGCCCACACGTACGAGTACGTGCCCGGTCTGGCTCCCGCGGGGGCCAGCACCTTCGCGATCAATCACTATCACCCCATTGGTGCCTACTCCTACAGCGGCCCCTCCAATGCGCCGGTGACGCAGGTCACCAGCAGCAACAACCGCATCCCGGAGATCGCGACTGCTCAACCACCGCTCACGCTCGTCCCGTCAACCAACGGTCTCTTCGCCGGGAAACTGGTGAATGCCCGCACCGAGGAGCACTTCAGCGACATGCGGTGGTGGGCGACCGACGACCTCAACCAGCCCACCCGTTACGGCCCGGGTTCGCCGGAGTGGATCCTCTTCTATTCCAGCGCCGGCACGCGCACCAATAGCGTCCGCGGGGCCGTGGTCCACCTCGAACTCGTCAGCAGGACCTCCGGCCTCCACATCGGCGCCACCAACGCCCTCGACATCGTCACCAACCCCGGTGACCGCTACAATCTGGGTGCTGGCGAGGCCATCCGGTTCACACCGGTGTTCTGGGTCGACGGGAATGCGGGCGTGGGAACCTACTCGGCGACGTTCAAGTTGATCGACGTGAACACAGACGGCGGTCGCACACCCTTCGGCGAGTCCGGCCTGTTCACGCTCGACTTCAAGGTCGCGCCGGAACCCCAGATGACCATTGCACCGGCGGTGCACCTGAACCTCCCGATCGTGACCGCCGGTCATGTGCTCGAAGGCGCGGTGTCCATGGAAGGTCCATGGACCCCGGTGACCCTCCCGCACGGCACACACAGCGGCGATCGCCAGACCGTCGCCCTTCCAGCCACCGGCAACCTGCGCGTCTTCCGTCTTCGCAAACTCTGATCCGCTTCCGCCCGGGGTGATCCTCCAGGCGACTTCTGCGCGGGCGGCGACATCTGCTGGGACGTCGTCGTCCGCGCTCTCCCATTCTCCGCCGGTCACAACGCCACACATGCTCCGCTGCATCCCCACCTTGAACACCGCGGCCCTGTCGCTCGGTTTCCTGTTCTCCCAGGGCCTCACCCACGCCCATGTCCACATCCAAGTCGGATACGCCGCCGGCGCGTTGGAACTGCATGTCCTGGATTATGACTCGGGCCGGTTTGAGGCGGGCGAGTATCCGTTGTTCGTCGCTCTTGCCGCCCGACAACGGGTGCCCACCGATCCACGCTTCGAACTCCTGCTGGGAGCGCCCGGTGGACTTGCATGGATCCTCCCGCAGAACGAGGTCGAAGGCCTCTTGAATCTGGGGCTCGGCACCTCCGGAATCCCTGCCGGCCTCTTCGCCGCAGATCAGGTCCGCCTCACCCTCGATCGGGTCGAAGGACCCGGTCGATTGTCCCTGTTCACGACATCGGCATTCGGAGCGCCAACCGCCCACATGACGACCGCGGATGGCGTTGATCCGACCCGCGACTTCATCGTGATCCCCGCCGTGAACGGTCACATCCACGTGAACTGGGCCTTCACCCAACCCGGAACCTACCTCGTCGACTTCACTGCTGTCGGATCGCTGGCCGCTACAGGTCAACCCCTCCGCAGCCTGCCCACGCGCTACACGTTCGTCGTTGAGGGCCCCGAGCCACCCACGGTCGGCAGCCCTCGCATCCTGCCGGATTCCCGGATCGAACTTCCCGTGCGGGCCAGCCCCGGAGTGCGGGTCCGCATCCAGTCCAGCACCGACCTTCAACGCTGGGACAACGTTGCCGAAGCCACCGGCACCGGAATCACAAAACCCGTTCTCCTACCGCCCTCGATCCAGCCACAGACCTTCTATCGCGCCGTGATCGACTGACCCAACCCGCCATGCAAGTCACCTCCCTCCTCCATCAGCAATCGGACACCAACTGCCCCCAACCAGAGGCCGCCCCCAACCTCACGCTTGCCCTCGTCGGATTCATCGCCATCGCGAACGCTTATCTGGTCGACTGGATCTGGATGAAAGGAGCACAGGTCGCCGCGCTCAGCGCGCTCGCCGGAGCCATCCTGCTGGGACTCCCGCTCCTCCTGAACTCCTTCCAGAGCCTTCGCCGCGGCGAAGTCGGCATCAACGAACTCGTCAGCCTCGCCTTCCTCGCGTCCTTCTGCAGCGGGGACTACCGCACCGCGGGCCTCGTCGCCTTCTTCATGATCCTCGGCGAGGTCCTCGAAAGCCGCACCGCGGCCGGAGCCCGCGCTGCCATCGAGTCCCTGCTCCGCCTTGCACCCGCCCGTGCCCGACGTCTGTCAGAAGACGGCTCCGAAGCCGAGGTTGCTGCCAGTGAACTCCGACCGGATGACCGCATCCGCATCCGTCCCGGTGACAGCATCCCGGCCGACGGCGTCATCCTTGCGGGCACCACCGCGATCAACCAGGCGCACCTCACCGGGGAATCACTGCCGGTCGATCGCGCGATCGGCGACGAGGTCTTCGCTGGATCGAGCAACCT
This sequence comes from Cyanophyceae cyanobacterium, assembly GCA_044356195.1. GTDB lineage: Bacteria > Verrucomicrobiota > Verrucomicrobiia > Limisphaerales > UBA9464 > UBA6176. Next base: position 1,948 of record JBIKWS010000333.1, on the reverse strand, counting down.
CACCGGCGTGCTCGAAGTCCGTGTCCTGCGTGCCGGCGAGGACACGACCCTCGGCAAGGTTCGAGAACTCATTCTCGCCGCGGAACAGACCAAGCTCCCGATCTCGCGGCTCATCGACCAGTATGTGGGCTACTACACACCGCTGGTGGTCGTCCTCGCGGCACTCGTCTGGGCTTTCACCCACGACCTCAACCGCGTCATCGCGACGCTGGTTGTTTCCTGCCCTTGCGCCTTCGTGCTCGCCACGCCCACCGCAATGGTTGCTGCCCTTGCGGCGGCCTCGCGCCTTGGGATTCTCGTCAAGAATGTCGCTGATCTCGAACTCGCCGGGAGGATCACGGCCTTTGTCTTCGACAAGACCGGCACCATCACCACCGGCCGCCTCACCGTCAGCCGGCTGCAACCCGTCGGAACCCTTTCGCCGGCAGAACTCCTCCTTCTCGCCGCCAGTGCCGAGAAGTTCAGCACCCATCCGACCGCACGTGCTCTCCAGCAACTCGCCGAGGAAGCAAACCTCTCCGTGCCTGATCCCGAGAACTTCTCCGAAACCGCTGGCCGCGGCGTCGCCGCCACCGTCCAGGGACGCCAGATCCGCATCGGCCGCGCAACCTGGCTCCGCGAACTGGGCGTCACCGGAACCGCCGAATCCATCACCGACCTTTCCGAGACGGATGGCTATAGCCTGATCCACATCGCGGACGGACAGACCTGCATCGGCTGGATCGCCCTGAATGACCGCGTCCGATCCGAGTCAGCCGCCGTGGTCACGGAACTCCAGGCCGCCGGAATCCGGCGCACCGCGTTGGTCTCAGGGGACCGACGCTCCGTGGCGGAGCGCGTGGCTGGCGAAGTCCAGTTCGATGCCTTCGCGGCGGACTGCCTTCCGCAGGACAAGGTGGCGTACGTCCAGCGACTCAAGGAACAGGGATTCCGTGTCGCGGTGGTGGGCGATGGAGTCAACGACGCCCCGGCGCTGGCCGCCGGCGATCTCGGCATCGCCATGGGCGCAGCGGGAAGCGAAGTAGCCATCCAGAGCGCATCCATCGCCCTCCTGAACAGCGACCTCCGCCGACTCCCGTTCCTGGTACAGCTGTCACGCAACGCCCGCAGCACCATCAACCAGAACTTCGTCATCGGACTCCTGTTCATCGTCGGTGGACTCGTGCTCGCCATGCTCGGCAAGATCAACCCGGTCATCGCCGCCATCCTCCACAACGCCGGATCACTCCTCGTCGTCTTCAACAGCGCCCGACTCGTCCGCCAGGGCGAGCACATGGAGGCTTTCGAGTCCGGGTCTACTGCCGCCGCGGCAGGCGTCCCTGCCCAAGCCTCTCCCATACCAGCCTGACCACGGTCACTGCGGCCACTCCGATTCCACACCGAACCAGATCCAGAACCACTCATGAAACAACCCTCGATCCTCACGTACAGTCTCGCCTGTTGCGGACTGATTCAACACGGCCTCGCCCAGAATCCTACCGAGGCCAAACCACCGGCTCCGATCGACACCGAACGTGTCACCGTCTACGACACCCGCCTCAACTCGCTTGAAGCGCCCACGGAGACCGGTAGCCGCCTCGGCGTGCCGCTGTCCGAGATCCCGGCCAGCGTGTTCAACATCGACCAACTCACCATCCGGAGCCGCGGCTTCCGCACCGCCCAGGAAGCCGTCGAAAGCGTCGTCGGCTTCACCGGTGCCAATTCCCCGGGCAACGGGGCCACCTTCTCCACCCGCGGCTTCGCGGGCGACAACATCTCCCAACTCTGGGATGGGGTCCGTCTCCTCAACCCCGCCATGAGCGCGCGCCCCATCGATCCGTTCAACCTGGCCGGAATCGAGATCATCAAGGGACCCGCGAGCGTCCTGCATGGCGAGGGGGCCGTCGGTGCCGCCATCAATTTCCGCCCCAAGGAACCGAACCGCGACGAGTTCACCGCCGATGCCCTC
>JBIKWS010000332.1:0-5011 GCA_044356195.1 Cyanophyceae cyanobacterium | reverse complement strand
TGTCCGCCGATGGAAGTCGTGTGGCGTGGACAACGACCGAGGGGGACCTCGAAGTGTGGCGGCTTCCCGAATTGGAATCGGCGCTGCAGGGATTGGGCCTGCGGCCGGTTTCACCCGCGACGGGAGCCACGCGGGATTAGGAGGCAGGACGCAGGATGGATTTACTTTCTGGCGTACAGGGCCGCGACCTCCGCCGCGTAACCGTTGTACGGGAGCGTTGGAATCCGGTTGCCGGTGCCAAGTTCCCGTTCGCTGGCCTGGCTCCAGCGGGGGTGCGGAACGTTCGGTTCCACGTTCGAGAGGAAGGGGTACTCGCTGGGGTTGATGGCGTTCCAGAGGGTGGCGGGTTGTTCACTCACGAGTTCGATCTTCACGAGGCTCTTGGCCGACTTGAATCCGTACTTCCACGGGACGACGAGCCGCACGGGGGCGCCGTTCTGCTTGGCCATGGGTTTTCCGTAGAGGCCGGTGGCGAGCAGCGTCAGTGGGTGCATGGCCTCATCCATGCGGAGTCCTTCGGTATAGGGCCACGGGTAATCGGAGAGGCGGGCGATGCCGGGCATCTCCTCGGGCCGCATGACGGTGGTGAACTTGACGAAGTTGGCCTCGGCCTTGGGCACAACCTTGGCGAGGAGCTTCGAGAGCGGATAACCTGACCAAGGCACGACCATGGACCACGCCTCGACGCAGCGGAAGCGGTAGACGCGTTCCTCGATGGGCGCGAGCTTGAGGAGGTCCTCGAGGCTGAAGGTGGTGGGTTTCTCGCAGAGGCCGCCAACCCAGACCGACCACGGGTCGACACGGAATGGGCCTACCAGTTTGTGGACGCGATCCTTGGTCGTGCTGAACTCGTAGTAGTTGTTGTAGGTCGTGACGAGCTTCTCGGAGGTGAGCTTGAGCTTGGGATCAAAGGCCGGGTTCCGACGGGCGGGATAGAAAGCGGCGGAGGCGTTGGTCGATGTCTGGCCCAGGAGGGAAGGGGCCATGGCAACACCTGCACTGGCGAGTCCCAGGTCCCGCAGGAAATGGCGGCGGTTGCGGTGGATGTTTTCGGGCGTGACCTGACTTTCGGGAAGGAGCCACGGCGGATGGATGTGGATCGAGGCCATGCGGGAAACGTGGCGCGAATCCTGGACCTTGCCACCTCAATTTTGGGGGGTGGAAGGAGACTCACTTGTCGACCTGCCGCTGCGCCAGGACCTGGCGCAATGCCCGGGTTTCCTGGAGCAGTTCGCGGGCGGCTTCAAGGGCGAGGTTGGAACCGGGCGGGGGCAGAACCTCTCCGGGCGATCCAGCGACCTTGGTGGCGGGGACGGCGTCATTGGTGTCATCGGCGTCGCCAAGATCTCCCAAGCCTGCGGAGCGGTGGAGTCGCAGGCGGGCGGTGATCAGGTCGCGGATTTCCTCGGCGTTGTCGACGGCATGGAAGACGCCCTGGTGGAGAGGTTCGACGTGTTGTCCCGGTTGGTTCTGGGCGGAGGGGTGGCCGCCGCCTCCGCCGGCCGTCGTGACGACGACATCGGCGAGACCAAGGAAGCGTTGGACTGGGCCTTGGTTCACCACGATCTGCTGGATGTTGGCGTAGCTGAACGTGGTCTCACGGATGTTGGTGAGTCCGCTGCGGATCCGCAGCGAGCGATCCGTCACGAGGTACCAGCGGTATTCGTAGTCCATCCGGACCATGGCGTACGTGAACGGGATCTGGAGGAGGGCGAAGACGAGGCCGACGATTTCGGCGACGAGGATCCAGGTGCCGATGTGCCAGCGTTGGACGAACTCGGGATTCTGGGCGACGAACTTGAACGGGCCGAAGTTGTGCAGGAAATCGGGCGGGTTGAGCACCCACGCGTGGAAGAAGGTCACGCCGAAGGCGAACGCGAACAGCACGCCCACCTGCCGCAGGCACCAGAGCAGGAGACGCATCCGGTAATACGATTTTCCGGCGCGGAACACCCTGAGGGATTCCGGGGAGCCTGCCGGAGGATGGGGATCGTGGGGCACCCGCAGCACCCGCAGGACCCAGGGTCGCGCGAATTCGTAGAGGGCTTTCATCGGGAACGTTCCTGGAGAAGTTCGCGGACGGTGCGGAGTTCGGCCGTGACCTCACGCAGGACGGTGGCGAGTTCCGCATCCTGGGTGGGGTTGGCTGGAAGCGGACGGGATGCCTCGGGAAGTGCAGGTGAGTGGACCTTGCGCGGGGAGTGGGCGATGTCCTGGGTTCCGCGCATCCGGGAATAGAGGAAGTCCCGCACGCGTTCGTGATCGGGAAGTCCTTCCAGCGTCATCTCCGGCATTGAGCTTCCCGAGGCCGTCTGGATCTGGATGCGGGCAAGGCCGAGCCATCGTTCGACGAACCCGGACACGAGGTGGATGTCCTGGATCCTGGCGTAGTTCAGGATGGTCTGGCGGCGGTAGAGGATGCCCCACTGCATGGAGATGCCGGCATCGTCGAAGCGGTACCGCATGGTGGAATACCGGAAGTAATGGACGAGGAGCAGGATGAGGCCGACGGGCGGAAACAGGAGGGCAGGCAGGCACCGGATGAGGTAGCACGTCATCAGGGCGGGAAGGGGCCGCTCCAGCGCGAAAATGAAGTCCTCGGCAGGCGGTTGAGGTTGCCCGGAATCATCGGGGTCAGTCATGCGCCCCGAGGCTAGCCGCCGCGCCGACTTCTGGGGAGAAATAGATCAGGCCACGACTTTCCGGACGACATCACCTTCGTTGACGGTGGGGCGTTCGGGGCGGCCCTGGTGGCGATAGATGACGGCGGTGTGGTCGAGCCCGAGGAGCCACAGGAGGGTGGCGTGCAGGTCGTGGATGTGGATGCGGTCCTCGACGGCGTGGAGTCCGAGTTCGTCGGTAGTGCCGATGGTCCGGCCGCCGCGGACGCCGCCACCGGCCAGCCACATGGTGAAGCCGGTGGGGTTGTGGTCGCGGCCGTCGCCTTTCTCGGACATGGGGGTCCGACCGAATTCGCCGCCCCAGATCACCAGGGTGTCTTCGAGGAGGCCGCGGGCCTTGAGGTCGGCGAGCAGACCGGCCACGGGTTGGTCCTGACTGGCGCAGAGTTCGGCGTGGTTCTTCTCGATGCCGGCGTGGGCATCCCAGCGGTTGCCGGCGCCGTGGTAGATCTGGACGAAGCGGACGTCGCGCTCCACGAGTCGCCGGGCGAGGAGGCAGAGGCGGCCCATGGCGGCGGTTTCCGGGCGGTCGATGCCGTAGAGGCGCTGGGTGGCGGCGGATTCCCGGCTGATGTCGACGGCTTCGGGCGCTTCGAGCTGCATGCGTCCTGCGAGTTCGTAGGCGCGGATGCGGGCATCGAGTTCGGTCTGGTGGGATCGTGGACCGGCGTGCGTGCGATTGAGGCGGTCGAGGAGGGACAGTCGGGCGGCCTGCCGTTCGGAGGAGACGCCTTGGGCGGGACGCAGGTTGTCGACCGGGGTGGGTCCCGAGGAGAAGGGGACGCCCTGGTAGGTGGCGGGCATGAACCCGGCACCCCAGTTGCGGGCGCCGTTGACGACGACGGCGGGGCCATCCTGAAGGACAACGAACCCCGGGAGGTTGGTGTTCTCGGTGCCCAGGGCGTAGTTCACCCACGATCCGAGCGATGGTCGGCCGGCGAGGATCGAGCCGGTGTTCATCTGGCAGATCCCGGAGGAGTGGTTGACGCCGTCGGCCCAGCAGGAGCGCAGGACGCACAGGTCGTCGGCAAAGCGTGCCGTCTGCGGCAGCCAGTCGCTGATCCAGAGGCCGGACTGCCCGCGCTGACGCCACTCCCGTTTGCAGCCGAGCAGAGGGCTGTTGGATTCGCCCATCGCGGTGATGGGCTTGGGGAACGAGGCGGGAAGGCGTTGGCCGGCGAGGCGGTTGAGTTCGGGCTTTGGATCGAAGAGGTCGATGTGGCTGGGGCCGCCTTCCATGAACAGGAAGATGACCCGGCGGGCCCGGGCTGGGTGATGGGTCGCCGCACGTGCCGATCCGGTCCCCGAAAGCATGGCGGCGAGGGCCATCGCACCGAAGCCGCCTCCGGAGCGCAGGAGGAAGTCCCGCCGGGTGCGGGGACGTTCCACGTGTGGGGATCCGGAGGGGTTCATGGAGGCGGCCGGGTTCAGTCGACGTGAAGGAATTCGTTGCTGTTGAGGAGCGCGTGGCAGAGGTCGGCCAGCGCCTGCCGGTGGGGACGGTACGGCGACAGGTGGGGCGGCGTTTCGAGCGGAATGGCGGCCCTGCGGGTTTCGAGGAAACCGATGGATTCGCGAAGCTCGTCCGGAGAAGGAGCACGGCCGTAAGCGCTTCGGAAGGCGGCGTGGACCTGGGTGGCGGGATCGCGGCCTGCCTCCTCGTCGATCCGTGAAGCAAGGATCCGGGCGCGTTGCTCGACGAACTCGCTGTTGAGCATCAGCAGCGCCTGGGTGGGCGTGGTGGTGTTGTTGCGGCGGGCTGTGCTGCAGAACTGTTCGGGGCTGTCGAAGGCGCCGAGCAATGGATCCCGGCGATTGCGCAGGACGCGGGTATACACCGAGCGGCGCGGGATCGCGCCATCGACGGCGGGGCCTCCGGCGCGCGGATCCAGTTCACCGGCGACAGCGAGGAGGGCGTCGCGGAGTTGTTCCGAATCGAGACGGCGCAAGGGAAACCCTTCGAGGCGTCGGGCGTCGGGCGCGGAGCCGTCCGGACGAGGCCGGGCAGGCGACTGGCCATAGGTGGCGCTGGTGACGATCCGGCGGTGGACATGCTTGAGACTCCAGCCGGATCGGATGAATTCCCCGGCGAGCCAATCGAGCAGTTCCGGGTGGGACGGACGTTCGCCCAGGGTTCCGAAGTCGTTGGCACTGGCGGCCAGGCCGGTGCCGAAGTGCTGTTGCCAAAGCCGGTTCACGATCATGCGGGCAGTGAGCGGGTTGGCCGGGTCGGTCATCCATCGGGCGAGAGCGGTGCGTCGCCCCGTGGTGGATGCTGGGAGCCCGGTGCGTGAAATGGCTGTGGGTCGGGCGTCGATGACCGAGGGGAC
>JBIKWS010000331.1:0-5018 GCA_044356195.1 Cyanophyceae cyanobacterium | reverse complement strand
CGGCTGCATGGGCAGGAGCCGGGCGAAGCAAAGCCGCTGCTGCTGTTCGAGGGAGAGGTTCCCAGCCGGACCGTCGAGTCGATCCCGAACCGCTTCCCAGAGCCCCACGCCCTTCAAGGCCTGTTCGACGGCATCCGCCACGTCCGAACGGTTCTGTCGCACGGAATCGCCGTGGATCCGAAGCCCGAAGGCCACGTTCTCGAAGATCGACAACGGAAGCGGGTTCGGCCGTTGGAAGACCATTCCCACCTGCCGGCGCAATTCCCGCACGCAGACGTCCGGTGCCAGAATGTCCTGTCCAAGGATCCGGATGCTGCCCGTCGTGCGCGCCGCCGGGTTCCGCTCATGCACACGGTTGAGACATCGCAACAGCGTGGTCTTGCCACAACCCGAGGGTCCAACCAGTGCCGTGATCCGCCCACGCTCGAACCGTGTGGTGACACCGTGGATGGCCTGAAAGCTGCCGTACCAGCAGTTCAGGTTCTCGATCTCGACGCCGCCCGGATCGACGACAGGAGCGGTGCTCATCCGAACCTCCCTTCGACATAGTCGCGCGTCTTCTGCATTCCACCGCCTCCGAAGATTTCTGCTGTCGGCCCCAACTCCACCTGATCGCCGGCGAGCAGGAACAGCGTGCGATCCGACAACCGCTTTGCTTGGGCGAGCAGGTTGGTGACCAGCACAACGGTGAGTTCCGAGCGCAGTTCCCGGAGGATCTCCTCGATGCGCATGGTCGTGACCGGATCGATGGCAATGGAGAACTCGTCGAGGCAAAGAACCTCCGGGTGATGCGAGAGGGCGCGGGCGAGCGCGAGCCGCTGTTGTTGTCCGCCGGAAAGCCGCGTGCCCAACTGGCCGAGCCGATCCTTCACCTCGTCCCACAGGGCGGCCCGGCGCAGGGCCTGTTCCACGCGATGATCCAGTTCCGCGCGATCGCGCAGGCCCGCACACCGCGCCGCGAACGCCACGTTGTCGTAAATGGAAAGCGGAAGCCCGACGGGCAACGGCGTGACCAACCCAATGCGCCGACGCAGGTCTTCGACGGTACCCCCCGACCGAACGCATTGGCCGTTGAGGCAAACCGTTCCCTGCGCGCTGGCGCCGGGCACGTGATCGATCGTGCGATTGAGGCAGCGCAACAGCGTCGTCTTGCCGCTCTGGGCCGGCCCGATGACGGCGAGGATCTCGTGACGAACCACGCCGAAGTTCACGGCGCGCAGGACGGAGCGGCCCCCGTAAGCCACGTCCAGTCCGTTCACGGTGAGGATGAAGTCCGGGGATGTCATGGCTACCAGCGGCGATGGGACCGGCTGCGGGTCCGGACGATGATGGCCGCGGCGTTGACGAGCAGTACGACGCCCAGCAGCACGACGGCGGTCGCGGCGGGAAGCGCCGGACGCACACCCGGCACCTGCGTGGACAATGTGTAGAGGTGCATCGCCAGCGCCATGCACTGCTCGTCGAGCCGATAGGCGAACAGTTCGCCCGGAGCCACGGCCTTGAAGAAAACCGCGCCGGTGAAAAGGATCGGAGCCGTCTCGCCAGCCGCGCGGCTCACCTGAAGGATGACGCCGGTGAGGATCCCGGGGACCGCATTGGGAAGTACGACCGCACGCAGCGTCTGCCACCGGGTGGCACCGACGTTCCAGCAGGCTTCGCGAAAGCTGGATGGGACCGCCGCCAGTGCTTCCCGCGTGCTCGTGATGATCACCGGAAGCGTCATCACGGCCAGGGTTAGCGAGGCCGCCAGCACGGAGTATCCCAGCCGCGCCCCATACACGAATGCCCCGAGCCCGAACAGCGCGTGCACGATGCTCGGCACTCCTGCCAGATTGATCACGGCCATCTGGATGACCCGGTTCAGCCAGGAATCCCGCGCGTACTCGTGGAGGTAGACGGCCGCCGCCACTCCCACCGGGGTCGCCACCACCAAGGACAATCCCACGAGGTACAAGGTCCCGACGAAGGCGGGCCAGAGGCCGCCATCGCGCATGCCGTTGCGCGGAGACTCCACCAGCAGGCTCCACCGCAGCGCGGGCCACGCCTCGATTCCCAGGTGCACCACGATTGCCACCAGCGGAAGGATCAACAGCATGGTCAAACCCGCGAGGAAAGCGCGCACCCGCGACTCCAGCCGCCGTTGCCGTGCGCCCGCCGCCGTTTCACGGAACGGATTCGAAGGTTTCGGAGGGTTGTTCACCGGCGTTTCCTCCCCCCGCGCACCAGCCATTCCGTCAGCAGGTTGATCACCAGCGTGATTCCAAACAGCAGCACCCCCGTCAGGAACAACACCCGGTAATGGTCCGAACCCGCCGGAGCCTCACCCAGCTCGGCGGCGATGTTTGCCGTCAGCGTGCGCACCGGATCCAGAAGGCTCGTCGGCAGATTCACCGCGTTCCCCGTCGCCATCAACACCGCCATGGTTTCGCCCACAGCGCGCCCGGTCCCCAGCAACACCGCCGCCAGGATCCCGTGCCGCGCGCCCGGCAACAACACCCGCCAGGTCAATTGCCATCGCGTCGCGCCCATCGCCTCCGCCGCCTCGCGGTGGGCATCCGGCACCGACCGCAACGCATCCTCGGTGAGCGACACGATCACCGGCAGGCTCATCAGGGCGAGGATCAAGGCCCCGTTGAGAAGATTGACGCCCACCGCCGCCGGCGTCGCCCAGCGCAGTACCTGGCTCATCACCGTCAACCCGATGAACCCCCAGACCACCGATGGAATCGCCGCCAACAGTTCGATCACCACCTTGAGGGTTTCACGTGTGCGCCCCGTGCAGAACTCGGACAGGAAGATCGCCGCTCCCAGTCCCGCCGGAACGGAGATCAGAAGGGACACGGCGGTGACGGACGCCGTCCCCGCCAACAACCCAAGCGCTCCGTACCGCACACGCTGCGCCGAGGTTGGATACCACTCCACGCTCCCGAGGAATTCCGAGAGCGAGAAGCCGGGCCGGCCAAGGACGGGAAACGCCTCACGGAAAATGAAGAACAGGATGGCGAGGACCAGGAACACCGCGCTGAACCCGCTGATCCGGATCCAGGCCTCGATCACGGACTCGGTCCACCGGATCCTCCAGGCCGTCCATCGCGAGGGAAGCAGCGACGACGGCTTCATCGTTGGACCTCCATCAACCGGCCGGCCGGTTCACGACGCTGCGGCGGCACCGGCACGAATCCACTCGCCGGAACCCACGCCTGCCCGGCATCCGAAAGGATCCACGCGAGATACTCCCGGACCTCCGGTCGCGGCTCACCCAGGGCGTACACCAGAAGCGATCGCGAAATCGGATAGCGTCCGCTCACCGTCGCCTCGGACGTCGGCGCCACCGCCTCTTCCCCCGCACGTTCCGCCACACGCAATAGTTTCACCCCAGGCACCGCGAACCCCATCCCGCTGTACCCGATTGCGGTCGGCGTGTTGGCGATCAACTCCACGACCTCCTTCGATCCATTCAGTTCCAGCGTCCCCAATCGGAAGTCCCGGTCGTTCAGCACGCGATGCCGGAGGAACTCGAATGTCCCTCCACTCGATTGCCTGCCCACCCTTACGATTTCGTCGTGCCGCGATCCCGGGATGCGCACGCCCAGTTCGGACCAGCGCGTGACGCGGCCATCGACGGCGAAGAGTTCGCGCAATTGCTCAAAGGTGATCGCATCGAGCGGATTGTCGCGGTGCACGTAGATCGCGAGTGCGTCGTAACCGACGATGTATTCCCGGGGGGCCTTCCCAGTGGCTTTGTGCGCCGACTCGGCCTCCGCAGGCTTCAGATCACGGCTGCTGTTCGCCAGGTCCGCCGAACCGCGGATCAGGGCGGCGATGCCAACACCGGAACCGCCTCCCGAAACCTCCACCTGCACCCCGGGTTGCGCCGTGGCGTAGGCCTCCGCCCACGCCTGCGCGAGGTTGACCATGGTGTCCGAGCCCTTGCCCAGGATCGGCGGTCCGCCATCGGGTCCTCGCGAGCAACCCAGCAGGAGGATCCACAGGAGCGTCCATGCTCCCCACCCGTAGCGCTCTGTGGAGTACCGCAACATGCGGGTCAGAACCTACGCCCGACGCTCGCTCCGGGGAACTGCCGCATGCCCGGCCGCTCCAATCGTAGCGCCCTCGCCATATCTTCGACACATGATCCAACATTCCTTGCCGCCTTCGCGTCACCCATTGCCAACCCGCCCGCCGCCCTCATCCGTGCGCATCCTGACACTGCCCCCTTTTGGAAAGGATTCCGGGCGGCGATGTCCTCATCGCCATTGGGAATGACTTCGGAACGGCGACGAGGACGTCGCCACCCCGTTGCATGGGGGCAGTGTCAAGATGCGCCACCCCTCGTCCGACCGGAGGGCTTCAAACTTGAATCTTCAAAGTTATAACCCCTCCAGCCTCACTTGCCCGAGCCCAGCCACACCACGGCGTTTTCCACCACCTTCAGGGCGTTTGCATCCTTGAACACCGGGTAGGTCTCGTGCCCGGGTCGGAAGTAGAACACGCGGCCGTTGCCCACCTTCCACACCGCGCCACTGCGGAACCACTCACCGGTCGCCCAGCGTTCCTCCAGCACGACCTCGTCCGGAGGCGGCACGTGGAACGGTTCGTCATACATCTCCGTGGCCGCCAGTTCGAACGTCGCCGGCAATCCCCGGGCGATCGGATGCTCCGGCTTCAACACGCGCAACTGGCTGGGTTTTCCGTCGCCGCGATAAGCCGGAAAGCAACAGTTCGGCAGCGTCAACTGCACCCGCACGGGCCCCTCCGTGGGCTTGCGGTACAGAACCGAAGGCGAGACCCGATCCGTGTACTTGGGAGCCATCAGCGCGCGGGGAAAGAGGTCCGACTCCTGGATGACTGCGGTCGCCCGTTCCGACTCCGGCAATCCCGCCAGGGCATCCTGTCGGGCCCGCTCGTTCATGGCTTCGACGAACGGTCTCGACCAGTGGGCCGAGTGCAACGCGATCAACTGGAGCTTCCCCTCACGGATCCGCCGGACGATGTCCCGAGCCACCGGCGCTTCGATC
>JBIKWS010000330.1:0-5044 GCA_044356195.1 Cyanophyceae cyanobacterium | reverse complement strand
CATGATCTCTCCCACCACGGCCGCTCGACCGATAAGCTGGCGCAGTTGCGCGCCATCGATGAGTGGCACATGCGCCTGATCGCGGGCCTCGCCACCGGACTCAAGTCCGTGCGCGAAGGCGACTCGAACCTCCTCGACCGGACCATGATCCTCTACGGTTCGAACCTCGGGAACGCCAACACCCACGTCACCACGAACCTTCCCACGTTGCTGGTGGGCGGCGGATTCCGTCACGGACAACACCTGGGATTCGACCGCGAACGGAATTATCCGTTGCCCAACCTGTTCGTCTCGATGCTGCAACGGATGGGCCTCGAAACGGATCGCTTCGCCAGCTCGACCGGCACCTTCCGGGGTCTTGAGAACGCGTAGGAGAGTTTCAAACTCCCCTCCCTCCTACCGCGGCAGCAGGGCCTGGACGATCGGCGTGAGGGCATCCGCGTGGCGCATCATGCCGAGATCGTTCGGGTGCACCCCATCCACGGTTCCTTCGCGATCGAATCCCAGCAGAAGGTTGCCCGGCACCAGGTGGAGTCCCTTCATTCCCGCGCTCTGCAGCGCCAGGATCGCCCGCTCCTGCGCCTTCGTGGCCCCGGTGGGATGGCGTTCATTTCGGATGTCGGATTGTCCCACGAAGAGCAGGGGGGTGGACGGACGTCGCTGGCGCAGGGTGGTCGCCAGGTGCGTCACGCGGGCTTCGATCTCCGGTGATCGCTGGTCGCCGATGTTCCACAGGCAATCGATGATGAACAACGCGGGGTCGAGTTCGGCGAGCACATCGACCACGGCGGGTTCCATGCGACCCGCCCCCGAGAATCCGAGGTTGATCACCGGACGATCGAGGTGGCGTCCGAGGATCGCTGGCCACGCCAGCCCGGGTCGTGAGGCGCACCCGCCCTGGACGATCGAGGTTCCATAGAGGGCGATGGGACGCCGCTGGGCGGCGAGCGCCTCCGCAGGGATCGGTTCGAGGGCGAAGCTGGAATCAACGCCGAGGTCGAGTCCGGTGACCCCATTGTACAGTGGGAGGTAGAGCAGGAACTCCCGGACAATAGCGTTGGATCCGACCCGGAACTGGACCGTGTTGGTGAGTTGCCCTGTGGGACGGCCGTTCTGGACGAATTGCCACGTCCGGGAGGATCCATCGCGGACATAGAGATCCAACCCGCTGACGCCGGTGGCAGGCATGTGGGGCATGGCCAGCGAGGCGCTCGTGAGGTCCCAGCGGGCATCGATCCGATCCGCCTGTGTGCGGAAACGAATGGAGATCCCAGCCGACGACCGGCCCAGGTCCCAGACATGGCCCGGAACGGTGGCCTTGGCGGCGTTGGGGAGTCGCTGGAACGGCGCGTCGGCCACCTCCCACCCCCGGCCCTCGACGGTCAGCGTCGCCGCATCGCGCCAGACCACCTCGGCCAGCGCCGAGACCGCCCCCAGAAGAAGGATGAGCACCGGACAAGCGATTCGCAGGAACATGATCCCAATCCTGCCGCCCTCCCAATCCGAAGGGCAAGGCAAGGGCTCGGCCGTATCCATGCCGTTGGATGTGAAAGAAGGACTCGCGCAGAGACGCGGAGACGCAGAGGAAGTGGGCCTTTCAATCATCGGCATCGAGTCACCCAGCGGTGATGCTGTCCACGGGTGCCCAAACTCCCGATTTCCTGTCGCTCTCAGCGTCTCTGCCCCTCTGCGCGAGACTTCTACTGCATGGATACGGCTCAGGGGGCAGGGGCATCTCGTCCTGCTCACCTTGAAACTGCCTCCCATCGGAACGGGGTGGCGACGTCCTCGTCGCCCTTCCAGAGCCTTTTGAAGGGCGATGAGGCCGATCGGGTCCCCGAAACCATCCCCAATGGGAGAACGGTCAGAATACCTCTTCCTTCCCTGGGGGGGGCCTTGTTGACCGTTGAAGCCGGGCAGGGAAGCCGGCAGGGTCCAGAAGCGATCTCGCAAGCGCACCCACCGACATGATCACCCTCTCCACAAGATCCTGCCATGACCGCATCCCTGGAACGGCTCCTTGCTTTGCAGCCTAAGCAGCGAAAACACGTCACCATTGACACCGCAAAAAATCTAGGCCGCCATTGGGCAGTCTAAACAACGTTAGTCGCACAAGATGAGCATGTTCCAACATACCATCAAGACCCCGCTGGGTATCCTTTCACTTCGTGTTGTTGGACTCGATGACTCAGATTCTCGAGTCGACCTGTTGACGCCCACGGCAGAGTTTCCACCCGGAATGTCAGTAGATGGAATTGTGGCGGCGGTGATTCAGATCACGTCGACCCAGTCGACTTCGGCTGTGCGCTGTGAGTGCGTTTGGGATCACGCTCCGGCATCTCCTTATCCCGACACAGGTGAAAGCCTCGATGCGCAGTCATGGGATTCCAACGGCCATCGGGTGACTGTTGGCACAGAAGACTGTGAAGTCCTTTGCAGGCGGCTACCGAACCTTGGATTCACCGAAGCACGGTATCCGGTGATCTACAATGAGGACAGGTTGAGCATTCTGATCCCGTATGTGACCGAGGGATCTAGCTTCTCATTGCACTTTGTAATCGCTTGGCGATCTTTGCCGGATCCAACTGAATGCTCAACCTGGTTCGCCGTCGATATACCTCATGCAAAACTAGAGGCGGCTAACCTGACGACTGCAGTGAACGCGCCGGGTGCGCCTCCGTTCCATGCCGACCATCATCCGCGGCGCGTCACTGAGTCGCAACGTTCGGCAACACCCGTCGCATGACCAAGAAGCTTCCCATTGCAGCCGTTGCCATCCCCACATTCGTGGCAGTCGCGGTCTTGCTTCAACGCCCGCCAGCAAAATGGACTCACGTCGAGCTGGGCATGACCAGGCAGAAGGCCTATTCACTCGTAGGGCAGCCCGACACGAGTAGCGAAAGCTTGAAGGGTGGAGTTCGTTGGCGCAGTAACGCGATCGTGGGGCGCTGGGAGTTTGATGTGTTTTTCCGTGCAGACGACACAGTCGGTTCGTTTGGAAGACGATGGAGATGGAATTGGTAGTGATGAACACAGTGCCGAACCAGATCACTGGACCGAAAGCGGGCGGGCCGATTCAGTTGCCACTTCGGACACCACAGGCCGCCCGCGTCGGTCAGTTTTGGCGTTGGCCATCCCAGACAGACCAGGAATCACGACACATGAAAGCGACCGGTCATGGGTACGTCGGGTGCGAGGTTCACGGCGTCGGCTTTCGAGGACGACCCGACGACAACGATCACCGATGCGGCGGCGGCTCGGTTCTTGCGTCTTCTGCGTTTCTTGCGGCTAGATCTACCTCATTGGGAAGCCAACACATCAGCGGTCCAGCGAACGGGCGCCAGCCGGCACGCCGAGTGGCGATGCGGACGGTCCCGGTGGCTGGCTCCCGTCGCTGACCTTGGCGTTCGGCGACAACACACGACGATGCCAGCTTCGCGTAAACAGGAGATCTATCGGGAGTTCTTGTTTTGGTCGTTGCCGTGGATTCGCAACGTGCAGACTTGGCAGTGGTGGCATCCAGTCCGACGGGGCAAGGCCTGCTATTACGAGGCGGAGTTCATTCACAACCTGTCGCAGTCGATTCTGGATCCGCAGTTTGTGGATCACGACGCTTACTTTCTGAACACGCAGGCTAGGATGTTCTGCAACCATTGCAGGTCGTCGCCACACTATGAGAGGCATCTTGCCCTGATTCGCGAGTTGTTCACTCTTTTGCCGGAGAAGCAGAGAGCACTTTTGACCTGGGAGGGACCATGACGCAGACAATGCCGAACCAGATCACTGCCCCGAACGCGGGCGGGCCGCGTCAGCTGCCAATGCCAACATCATTGGCCGCCCGCGTCGCTCAGTTCCGACGTTAGCCTATGAGCCTTGCACCAGAGCCAATCCTCCGAGCGGGCAATGATACCGTGTCATGGGCTTGCATCTTCTGCCGCAACCAGACGCTTCGAGATGGGACGCCGACCAAGATGATCAACGATGTGATGGAGGCTATTCACGAGGTGCCACGGATGCTCATTGATTGGGATCGGCATAATCTGGCGCAGCTGAGGACGCACCTGGCCTGCTTCCGAGCATCACGGTGGCCAGGTGCGCCAGATTTGGTTTCGCATTTTGACCGGAAGCTCAGGGAACTTGGCTATGACGAGTTAGGCTAACTATCAGGTCCAGCGAACGGGCGCCAGCCAGCACGCCGAGTGGCGATGCGGAGGCCCCCGGTGGCTGGCTCCCGTCGCTGACCTTGGCGTTCGGCATGCACATGATTGATCGCCCCAATCGAGATCGTCTGGCTGAGGCCCTCCGGCATTTGCTTTCGGGGCGCATCGACAATCTCGCCTTTGACGATCTCGATTGTCCTGGTGGCATCACCGATTCCGACGACCGGGCCATTTTCGAGGTCTTCTATGCTGTGTGGCCCTGCTACGACGATTTCCATTCTCACCCGCTTCAGTTAACCGACGGACAGCGATTGGACTTCAAGCGGTGCATACTGTTTCTGCATTCGGACAACGAATTTGACTGGCCAAGCAAACGATCGAAGGTCGTCGATTATTTGCGACGGGTCGCGGACGACCTCACCGGGCGCAGATTCAAGCTTCGCCGTGTGAAGCCTGAGGGGGACAAGGCCGTGTGGCCATTCTTCCGGCGAGAGGATTACGATCGCGCTTTGGAGTGCCCGAGGCT
The DNA here is from genome assembly GCA_044356195.1 of Cyanophyceae cyanobacterium. Classification (GTDB taxonomy): domain Bacteria; phylum Verrucomicrobiota; class Verrucomicrobiia; order Limisphaerales; family UBA9464; genus UBA6176. The sequence continues at coordinate 358 of JBIKWS010000330.1, read as the reverse complement.
ACTCCGAGGGATTGCCGAACCAGACGGCGAATCGAATGGGCTCCAGCCGGCACGCCGAGTGGCGATGCGGACGTCCCGGGTGCCTGGTCCCCGTCGCTGACCTTGGTGTTTGGCACGCTAAGCATGGGCACACAGACCCCAGGAGATGGTCGGGATACGCTTCGCTTCACAAGGCGCGCTTCGATCGTGGGCTGTGTCAGCCTCCTGGTTGCGCTCTCAGAGACGAGCAATAGGGGTGTCGGCCCCGTCGGCACGGCCGCATGGTTCGTGGTTGTGATGGCGGCGGCGCTTGGCATTGTCGGATACAGGCTCTGCAAGCAGGACGGAATACGCGTGAGTATTGCTTACGTGATCATCC
>JBIKWS010000329.1:0-5049 GCA_044356195.1 Cyanophyceae cyanobacterium | reverse complement strand
TCGCCTTCCAAGGCCTCTCGTCGGTCGGTCTCGCGGCGCAACCGCTCGTCTACCTGATCCCCACCGGCGCGGATGTCCTGCGCTCCCCCTCGGATCCGCGCAACATCGCCACCCGGCAATGGTACATCCTCGACCAGGCCATCCCGGTGCCGTTCCCCCTCAACTTCCAATCCGGCGGCGTCATTCCGTCCGCCCTCTCCAGCCCCGGATGGATCCCCGCGATCAACGGCCTCAGCGGCTCCCAGGGAGCCCTCCGACGCCACGGCAGCCTCCGCGCCTTCGACACGGAATCCGCCGCCGATGGCATCTCCTCCACCCGCCTCGTCGGACGTTCCGTCTGGAACACCCGCTGGCTGCTCATCATCCCCGGCCGGACCCTCTTCAGCGATCCCGCCGAGGGCATCGAACGGTTCATCAACGGCCGCATCGATCCCACCACCGGCACGCGCTCCGGCAACGGCGTGAAGGACATCCAGATCGAGTTCGAAACCTACGCCGTCCCCGGCTCCTGATCGGGATCATTCTGGGATCTGGCAACTGGCGAACTGGGCTCTGGAAACTCCCCCTCCAAGAAATCCCGAAATGCCGCTTGCCGGATCCCCGGCCAACCCGTATCTATTTCCCCTCAATCGCGGGGTGGAGCAGCCCGGTAGCTCGTCAGGCTCATAACCTGAAGGTCCTAGGTTCAAATCCTAGCCCCGCAACCAATTTCAGGCCGTCCCCATGGGACGGCCTTTTTGGTTTCTGAGTCGCAAGTTTCAAGATTCAAGTTTCAAGCCCTGCGCGCGGACACGTCTGCATGCTTTGCACCTACCTGCGCCCCCTTCCTCAGGCCCGGAGGGCCGAAAGACAGTAGCCCGCGGCGTCAGCCGTGGGTCCCATCCCTAGCGGAAAACCAGCCCCAGCGGGGCGACAGAATCGTCGCCCCTTCTCACCACAAGTGCCATGAGGCCCAAGTCAGACCCTTGCCCACATTCATCACCCGCCATAGGCTCTCCCTCGATGGAAGACCGCATCATCATCAACCCCGCAATCTGCAACGACCGCCCCACCGTTCGCGGCACCCGGATTACAGCGCAGGCGGTACTCTAGTTTCTCGGTGCGGGTGACTCCATCGAGGACGTCCTCAAGCAGTACCCCACGCTGTCACGGGATGATGTATTGGCATGCCTCCTCATGTCGTGCCCATCGTCCCAAACTGCAGGATCCCAGATTCAAATCCTAGCCCCACAACCAATTTCCATTGGTTAGCAACGACCTAAGCCGCTGGATTCCAGCAGCTTATTTCTTTTCTGGCCCAGTTCCTGAGCCGTTAACGATCTTGGGTTCACTCAGGCGCAATGGGGCGCACTCGGGCGCTTTTCCAGATTTTCACCAAACCTTTGGCCAGAGAAGGCACGCCAAATGGAGGTTCAGAGTGGACGGAGGACTGAAGGGCTCAGGTTTACGGCAAGTGTTCAATCGCAGGTTGCCCACGATCTCAGAGCAACGTTTCCGGCAGCACTGCCGTCTCCAGGTGCACTCAGTGCAGCAATTGGCGGTGCGACCACAAAATGTCCTGTTGAAGTCGGCCAGAAGATTCGGGCAACTTGTGCAGATTGGGAGCCCAATGACGCAACTCTTTGACAAACTGAAGCGGTACGTCGCGATCATCTCGTGGCTGTTCACGCTCTTAGAAACCGCAGTCGGCATTGTGTTTGGCGCACTGTTGGGGGCTTATTTGGCTGATGGCAGTTATCTCCGGTCTTTGTTGGCTGTTGGATTGGCCTATCTTGCCCTTCTGATCGCGAAACTCGCGACCCAGCGTCTATTTCCATCCGCTGTGGTGGAAGAGCTTCGTTCTAGGGGGTTACTCACCGAAGCACGAAAGCAGCTTGACCGACGCACCGTGGTTTCAGGTTTCATCACGGATTCAATAACTGCTCTGAATGCCCAGACTTGCGCCATCAATTCCGAAGCCGAGAACACACTTTGTTCTCAGGCGGTTTCCACGGGCCTGAAACAGGTAATCGAGCCTCTGATTTCTCGCCCCCAGTATGTCTTCGATTGCAATGAATCAAGGTTCACCGTGGCGTGCCTGGTAAACTACCTCTCCCCAACCTCAAGAGATTAGACCGATGATTTTATTGTCTTCCGGGACGATTTCGGCGTAGGCGAAATCTTGGTGCCAAGTCTCCTGCGTGACAGCGAGGCAAGGGGAAGCTTACTGGACCTCCAGAAGGCAATGCAGCGCTGTTACAACGACAACGTCTTCGTCTGTGACTCCTTCACTCCGAAAGGGGAACTGTTGTCCATCGTGGCATCCCCCATTCCGATGGTATGCGAATCGACTCAAGCGAATGGCATACTCTTGTTTGTTTCTCGACCAGGTCACCAATGCCCGAATGATGTCGAAATCACATTCCGGATTTTTGGCAGGATCGTTGCCAACTGGCTCACTAAGTACTCAGAGTGTGTAGCAGGACGCTTGTCGAAACCTCTGGATGTATCGCTCGGGACGACACCGAGTCAGACAAGCCCGGCTGCGACTAGCCCGCCCACTTAATCTGCCCCTTCTCGACAGGCGCAGCCCGCAGCTCGTTGGCAAGGTCGGTGGCCAATCGGCGTTGATCCGTGGAAGCCGACCTTCGCCGATGTCCTGGCCTTGACCGGAATCTCCCACTAGAGCACTCCTTCATGGCGCTTCAGGCCCCCGTCAGCGGTGTATACGCTTTGAAGGACGAGCAGCTGACATCGTTATCATCACCATATAATCATTGCGGTCAGACAAATGCCAACCAACGCACAGACTAACAGAATCAACGTCTCGGTGCGTCGCCTTTTAGCTATTCTAGCGGAGTATTCCGCGGCGGTAGGAAATGGCAGCGTTCTACCCAAGGCCCTAGCTTCAACAAGAATAGAACGACACAACGCCACATATGCCTCCACAAGACTTCCTTGCCCATAGGCATCTGGCTTTGAAAAAACCGCCGCTATCGGGTCAAAGTAGCGATTATCTGTGAATAGGAGAGATGGGATTATTATCTCGACTCCTTGAGAAACAAGAATATCCGGAAAAGGGCTTTAACTGATTCCTGATACCCAAAAACAAAATCACTATGTGTAAGGCGCCGAGCGGCCGCGGATGCCCCCATTCGCTTGTCATTTAGTCCATGCCTAACTAAAGCATTAACCAACTCACATCCTTTATTGTCATCGATCGCTCCGCCCTCTGCCAAATGCTGAATAATCAGCTTGTCAGTAGCTGCAACCCGCATTGAGTTCAGATTTACGGCGCTCATAGCCTGTACATTTGCCGGGATACGTAGGATTAACTGCAGATTCCTAGGTATACCGGTCATTGTTGGGAGCAAAATCTGCAGCCGTGTACATTCCTTCGTCCACTTTACCACAACTCACCAAATTTCGTCGCATCGCGCAATCGCGTTTGCCCGAGAAACTTCGGCAAGTCTGCAACCCCGTCCTCGGATCAGCCAACCATCCACCTGAGCAGGGTACCCTGCGACGCCATGGAGACGACTTTCAGTGGTAGCAGGCATATCTAAATCTCCTCACCATCGGGCCTTCCGCCAAGCAAATTTCCGTAAGGACACGAGTGGACGGAGAGGCTTCCGGTCCACCCCTCCTCTCAATCCGTCCACGAAACCTTCGTCAACCCGACTCGCATAGAAAGGGTCTCCCAGCCGGATTCTCGCCCAAACTGTCAGGCTCAATTCGCACGAAACCGGATGCACGCAACAACCGTCCCTCGATCTCAGATGGCGCATTGGCAGCCCGCCCCACTCCCTGTTTCCTCCGCGGCTCCGCACACACCGCGTGCGAGCCTTTACCCCCAATCCACTCAATAATCCCCACCGAAACCCGATTGCATCGCCTACTTCGCCCCGCGCACACTCGACTGCATGAAACTCAACTCCCTGCTCTGGCCGTGCCTTCTCCTGCTGGGCTGGATGCTGCCCATACTCGCCACGGATAAGCCTCCGAAGGTCAAGGAGGCACCCAAGGAGGTTGAGTTCTTCAGGGCACCGAATCATCCCTGATCACCCCCTCACCCTCACCGCGCACTGATCGCGAAGTCATCGATCAGACCGTGGATGCCAGCGCCCAGGTGCTCGCGTTCCAGTGAAGGCAGGGAAAAGCAGCCACCACAGCCATTTATTCGATGGAATACCGCATCATCAGGGACCCCGCCGTCTGCAACGGCCAACCAACCGTGCGCGGCACCCGGATCACGGCTCAGACCATACTGGAATTCCTGGGAGCTGGGGACGGCATCGAAGACGTACTGGAAGAGTTCCCCTCACTGACCCGTGACGATGTACTCGGCTGCCTGCGGTACTCGTCCCGACAGAAGGGCAACCACGGCGTCATCGAGAAGTTGGCGTGAAAGAACTTGTCCTCGATGATCACGTCCCCATCCGAACTGGTGCCATGTAGTCGAAACCCACCCCGATCGACCTCGACAAGCTCCGCACCCGAATCCGCCGACTCGGACTGGAGCAGGCCTTCCTCATGCTCGACGAAGCCTTGGGAATGCTCTCCCAGGCCCAACTCCATCGACTCGCGAAACGAGAGACCTTTCTCTCGGACCATGACCACTACGGTCGCGACAAGATGCGGACCGTCGCCGACCGCATCGCCTCAAAGGATCAACGGGCGGCTCTTCGGGAAGCGGTTGGGCGCTGACAACTGTTCGCAGTCACCCAAAGCATACCACCCCTACCTCTGGCTCGCCCGGCCCCCTTTCGCCAGGGAAAGCCAATCCTGTTCAACGACACCTGCCGTCACCGTTTGCCCAACCCGGGCAGGCTTTCAGGGCTTCATCAGCGAATAGCGGCCTGTCTTCTTGCCGCCGACCTTTTCCACGAGACCGCCCTGGATCAACGGGCGCAACAGATCCATCGCCCCCTGACGGGAAACGCCGAGGGCTGCCCACAACTCGGCAGGAGCCATGCTGCCTTGGTCACGCAGCAGTTTGAGGAGTTGCTCCTGGCGCGGACGGAGCACCAGCTTCTCCTCGGACTTCACACTCAGCGACTGCACGCGCAT
>JBIKWS010000328.1:0-5069 GCA_044356195.1 Cyanophyceae cyanobacterium | reverse complement strand
TAATGATGGCATGGGGAGATGTGTTGGATTGAAATGAAGAGGTCCACAGATTTCACGGATGACACAGATTCGTGTGGGGGGAGGGGAGGTCCACAGATTTCACGGATGACACAGATTCGTGTGGGGGAGGGGAGGTCCACAGATTTCACGGATGACACAGATTGCGGAAGGAGTCGCCAGGGGGGCACTGATTGGGCAGACGGTGGCGAGGAAAATTTGCGGTGATGGCGGGAGGGATGCAGCGTCTGAGCATGACCCAGCAACGAGATCCGTTGACGTATCAAATCATTGGGGCTGCCTTTGCTGTGCATGCCGAGTTGGGAGCGGGCTTTCTTGAGGCCGTCTATCAAGAGGCCTTCGAGGTGGAACTCAAGGCCCGCGCGATTCCCTATATTCGTGAGCATCTGATGGAGGTCAAATACCGGGGTACCCCTCTGAGAACTCGATACAAGGTCGATTTCGTCTGCTGTGACGGGATCTTGGTGGAACTCAAGGCACTGACAACAATCACGGGGTTGGAGGAGGCACAGGTTTTGAACTACCTGAAGGCCTCGGGACTCACGACGGCGCTTTTGTTGAACTTTGGCTCACCCAGCCTTCAGTACCGTCGACTTGTGTTCTAGTGCTTTGCCCCCGTCCATCGTGGTGAGTCTTCTTCTACGTTCAGAAATCTGTGCAATCTGCGAAATCTGTGGATCCCCTTCCTTTCAGCCTCCTGACGTCGTCTGCTACGTCTGTGAATCTGTGGATCCCTCTCCGTCATCGGTGGAGCACTTCTGCGGACCATTCCTGATTGTCCAGGTACCAGCGGACGGTCTTGCGGATGCCGGTCTCGAAGGTGTGCGCGGGACGCCATCCGAGATCGCGTTCGATCCTGGAGGCATCGATCGCGTACCGGCGGTCATGTCCGGGGCGATCCTTCACATAGGTGATGAGCTTTCGTGAATTGCCACCGAGTTCCGGCTTCATCTCGTCGACGAGGTCGCAGAGGAGCTCGACGATGCGGATGTTGGGCCATTCGTTGTGGCCGCCGACATTATAGGTTTCTCCGGAGACACCACGGGTCAGCACCTGCCAGAGGGCGCCGGCGTGGTCCTCGACGAAGAGCCAGTCGCGCACGTTGAGTCCGTCGCCATAGACCGGGATGGGTTGTCTCGCGAGGATCTTGTGGATGACGACGGGGATGAGTTTCTCCGGGAACTGGAACGGTCCGTAATTGTTGGAGCAGTTCGTCACCACGGTGGGCATTCCGTAGGTGTGGTGGTAGGCCCGCACGAGCATGTCGCTCGAGGCCTTGGACGCGGAGTAAGGGGAATTGGGGGCGTACGGTGTGGTTTCGAGGAAGTATCCGGTCGCGCCCAGGGATCCGTAGACCTCGTCGGTGCTGACATGATGGAAACGCACCGGGCGTGGTAGGACGCCCGGTGACAGCCAACGGGACCGGCAGGCTTCGAGGAGGTTGAAGGTGCCGACGATATTGGTGGTGATGAAGTCGGCAGGCCCGCTGATGGAACGGTCGACGTGGGATTCGGCGGCGAGGTGGAGGACGTGGGTGATGTCGTGTTGCTGGACGACGCGGACGACTTCGGACTGGTCGCGGAGGTCGACCTTCTCGAAGCGGTAGCGGGGATCGGATTCAAGCCCGCGAACATTCGCGGGGTGGCCGGCATAGGTGAGGCAGTCGAGATTGACGAGTGTCTGGATCTCAGGCTGGCCGACAAGTTGGCGGAGAAGGTTTGAGCCGATGAAGCCACAACCGCCGGTGACGAGAAGGTTCATGATGGGGGAAGGTATCTGGGTTGGCTTTCGAGGTGAAACGAGCGGAGTGGTGGCTAGGCGGGGATCCAGTCGGCCAGGCTGTGCTCGAGGGCTTCGGTGACGGACCGGATCTGGATGCCGGCGCGAAGGAGTTTGCCGGGATCCATGACGCAATTGGACCGTGGTGTCCGCGCTGCCTGACGGTAGAATTCCGCGTCGTCCGCCCAAAACTGGAATTCGCGGGTGGGATCGATGGTCTTTCGCAGCAGGTCGACGACTTCAGCGGTGCTGACAAAGCCGGGATTCGTGACGTTATAGGTGCCCCACGGGATTCCCTTTTCCCAGCAGTCCACGCAGGCGCGTGCGAAGTCGCCGCGATGGCTGATGGAGTTGAAGTTGTCGTATACCTTGGGATAGGTCCGCAGCTTGGAAAGGTAGTTGCGCGGGTTGTCCAGGTTGTCGAAGGGAATGCGCAGGCGCCAGATGTAGCCTTGGCCGGCATGTGTGATCGCTTCTTCGCCGAGGGCCTTGGTACCGCTATAGAAGCTGCACGGACCGTCCCGGAAGCTGAAGTTCGGGGTGTCCTCTTCCGTAAACCCGATCACCTGGTCCCGGTGCTGGCGCACCCAGTCGCGGACCGACGGCTTCGTCAGGTCCTTGAGCGTGACCAAGCTGCCGTCCTCCTGTCGGAGTCTGGCCCCGGAGAAGATGCAACCGGAGGACACGTGCCCCCATGGAATCCCGAGCGAGGCGCATGCCTGGGTGACGGTTTGCGGGAGGATGACGTTGCCGACGAGCGTTCCGGCGCGGTCCGCCTCGCAGGCGTCGACGTTGGGTTTTCCGGTATAACCTGCCGAATTGAAGACGAAGGCGGGTCTGATCTCACGGAGTGCGTTGATGACGGCATCAAACGCGGTGAGGTCCAGTTCACGGCTTCTGGGAGCCACGACTTCATGACCCCGGGCGCGGAGTTCGTGAAGGAACTGCGAACCCACATAGCCGTTGGATCCGAGGAGCAGGACTCGATGGGGTGTGAGACTCACGCGGCGATGGAATGCGGGTTTGGTTCGAGGTGCCTTGGGCGGTGGATCGAGGAACTCGAAGGGGTGGATCAGCTCCGGCCGGCCTCATCGAGGACGGACTCCAGGTAGGCCCGATACTCGCATCGGGGAAGGCGGGTCACCAGTTCCCGGAAGGCGTCGAGTTTGATGAATCCCCGACGGAAAGCGGCTTCTTCCGGGCACCCGACCTTGATGCCCTGGCGACGTTCGATGGTCTGGACGTAGGCGCTGGCCTCATGGAGGGAGGTACTGGTGCCTGCGTCCAGCCAAGCGAAGCCGCGGGCGAGGCGATGGACATGAAGGGTGCCGCGGCGGAGGTACTCGACGTTGACGTCCGTGATTTCCAATTCCCCGCGGGCGCTGGGTTTGAGGTCGCGGGCGATGGCCACGATTTCGTTGTCGTAGAGGTAGAGGCCTGGGACCGCGTAGTTGCTGCGGGGTTGCTTCGGCTTTTCCTCGATGGAGAGGGCCTTGCCGTGAGCGTCGAATTCCACGACACCGTACCGCTCGGGATCCTGGACGTGGTAGCCGAAGATCGTGGCTCCACCGCCGAAGTCCGCGAACGCGCGGGCGAAGACATCGCCCCCGTAAAACACGTTGTCGCCGAGGATCAGCGCGACGGAATCGTTGCCGATGAACGAAGCAGCGATGCGGAAGGCCTGGGCGATGCCCTCGGGTTTTGCCTGTTCGCGGTAATCGAATCGGAGTCCCCACTGGGAACCGTCGCCGAAGAGCTGTTGGAAGCGAGGCAGGTCCTGAGGTGTGGAAATCAGGCAGATTTCGCGTACGCCACCCTCGATCAGCGTGGTGAGCGGGTAGTACACCATGGGCTTGTCGTAGACGGGCTGGAGCTGCTTGGAAGCCACCAGGGTGAGGGGGTAGAGCCGGGACCCGGCGCCACCAGCGAGTAGGATGCCTTTCATGGGGTTAGAGGAGCTTTTCGGCGAGCGGCAGCAGCTTTTGGATGCGTGATTGGAGTCGTGTGAGTGATTCGAGGCGTTCCTTGCACACGGCGTAGTCCGTGGCTTCGAGGCTGCCGGACTTGAGGTCGGCGTCGAGCAATTCCTGAAGGACGGCCAGCTTTCGCTTGGAGGCGTCGAGTTTCGGGCGGAAGAACCCAAGGTAATTGGCGCGGAGGAGTTCGCCGAGGTCGGCCTGGACCTCGTAATAGTCCTTCCGGTCGCCGGGTTTCCAGACCTGTCGGATCGCGTGCCATCCGAGGAGTTGCCGTGTGCCGGTGGAGACGCTGGCCTTGCTGATCTCGAGGGCCTCGGCGATTTCGTCGAGGGAGAGGGCCTGGGTGGAGAGGTAGAGGAGGCCAAAGATCTGGCCGCTGGATCTGGGGAGGCCGAGGCGTTGGCAGAGGCGGGCGGTCACTTCGACCATTTCCATCCGTGAGCGTGGGAGCGGCATGGGTGGAGAGGGGGCGGGTGGGGTGAGGTCTGGGCCGAGGACTGGGATTGGAGCGGACCGGGAAGGGCACACTTCGTGCCGGTCAGTTCGCCGGGGCGGACCTACGGAAAAGAACCGGATGTTCCAGTTCGTTCAATTTGCACTGAACGAACTAGACGCTTTCGCTGCGGGAGGCAAGCGCGGAGGCCGCAAGCTTGAAGGAGACCCGGACGGATGTCTGGATCCATGGATGACACGTCGCCAATTCGTGGTGGCTGCGGTTCCCGCGGTTGCCTGTGTTGCCGCCCCCGGGATGAGGTCCGCGGACAGCACCGCGGCAGGGACATTGCGCGGTTCGTTCGCCCTGGATGGTACCAGGGTCCGGATTTTTACCCCCGCGGTTCGTGAGCCGGTGCGGCTCCTGATGGTGGCGGACACGCACCTGTTCCGGGATGACGAGCGCGGTGCGCCGTTCATCGGGTTCAGTGGACGCATGGCGCGGGCGTACAATCAGACCAGGCATTTCGCGACGGGGGAGCCGACGACTCCGGAGGCCAGTTTTGCGGCCGCCCTGCAACGTGCTGAGGAATGGCGGCCGGGCCTCTTGGCATTGGTGGGGGACATCGTGAGTTTTCCGTCGGAAGCAGCGGTGGAATGGGTACTGCGGAAGCTGGCGTCGACGGGACTTGCGTACCAGTACACGGCGGGAAACCACGACTGGCATTACGAAGGGATGGCCGGGTCTTCGGCGGAACTGCGGGCGTACTGGTCCCGCGAACGATTGGCCCCGTTGCATCAGGGGAGGGATCCGCTGATGTCGGTGCGCGAAGTCGGGGGAGTACGGGTCGTGATGTTGGA
>JBIKWS010000327.1:0-5082 GCA_044356195.1 Cyanophyceae cyanobacterium | reverse complement strand
AACTCCTTGTCGAGCTTCTCCTTGTCCTCAGGCTTTTCATCCGCCGCAGGCGTCCGCTCCTTCTTGAGTTCGGCGGTCACGTTCACCTGGATGGGATACTCCTCATTGGCCTGGGGAGTACCGACCTTGATCTCGTAGGTGAACCCGGCGGTGGTCGTGATCCGGGCGATCGAGGGCTTGTCGAGGCCGAGAGCCGTCACGTCAGGATTGATCCGGACATCGCTGAACGTCGGGGCACTCAGGACGCTTCCGAACACACCCAGCTTGCCAGCGTCCGGCTTCTCCTCCGGTCCCGCATCCGCGAGCTGCCATTCCCCGAACTCATTGGTCCGTGAGAGGGTGAAGCTGTTCGTGGTAGCCGCGCGAAGGATTTCAATGCGCGTCGGCAGCTCCACCTTGAGGAACTCCTTCTCCAACCACTCCTCGGGACGCGTCTCGGCGTTGTTCAGGGGATCGGATACGAGAGCGACGGTCTTGATGTCCGAACCCACCATCAGATAGCGGCCGTTGGCCATGCCGCCGCCGCCGAACGGCGAGGAATCCTCGCCCGCGCGGCTGTGGGTCTTGCCAAGGAGGAGCGACTTGAGCGGTTTGCCATCCTTGGCCAGCAGGTCTACCTGCACGCCATTACCCTTGTCCGGTTCGACAAGGTCCAATGCGGCGAGGCGCGAAGGCCCAAGCTCCAACGGACGGGTCACCTTGAGGTCGTCCAGCTTCCGGAGGAACTCCGAGAGGGTGCTGAAACTGGCGGCATAGTTTCCGCGCTCCTTGACCACCCAGATGTCGCCTTCGCGGACGACGTTCAGCTGATTGCTGCCGGCGCGGATCTGAAGACCGGCAACGTCATTGATGTCGAGGGTACCCAGGATCTTTTGTCCCATCCCGACCTTGGAGCCCGTCATCCGGGCATCGTCCTGCTTGCGCAGGTACAGTCCGGCCCCTCCCAGAACGAGGAGCGCGGCCACGAGGTACAACAGTTGTTTTCCCTTCATACGCAGATTCGTGTTTGGGGTTAACGGGCAGCAGTCCGACGACGCCGGGCGATGGCCAGTCCGATGCCGGTTCCGGCAACGATCACCGGCATGCCGACGATGTTGACGAGCTTGCTCTTGAACTCGAGGGCCTCGACCTCCTGGCGCAGTTCCTTGCGGACATTGCGCAACTGGCGGTTGGCCTCGACCTGCTTCTTCTTGAGCTTCTCGTATTCGACCTTCGCCTCCGGCGAGAGGATGAACTTCTGGTTCCCTTCCTTCTTGCTCTGGATCTCGGAGATGCGGGCACCGGATTCATCCGCTTCCTTCTGGAATCGGGCGATCTCGGCCTGGAACCGCTTCTCGGCCTCGGCCTTCTTCTGGAGGACGACGGTGAACGGGCGCTGGACGGTGGCGCGGCTGCGGGCGCCGATCAGCGAGGAATCGCCGGCGATCTGTTCCACCAGGTTCTGGCCGAGCGCGAGGTTGCCGTTGAACGGCATGGCCAGCCGCATCATGCGGTTGATCTGCACGCAGAACGGATCGTAGATGAGGTCGGAATCACCGAAGAGGTACACGATGCCTTCGGCCTTGGATTCCTTGAGCCAGTCGCCCTTGGCCTCGTCCTTCTTCTCGCCGTCCTTGCCTTCCTCGGCGGGCTTCGCATCGCCCGGCTTTCCGTCGGGGAATGCGGTCTTGAACTTGCCGGTCAACCGGATGGCCAGAGCGTACTCGATGCCGCTGGGGTTGAAGTCATCCATGACCTTCTGGCCATTGAGCTGGGCCGTCATGCCATCGACGAGCTGCGAGTCCTTGCTGCTGTGGATCAGGACCTCCTGCTTCAGGCCATCCGCCGGTTTGCCGGTGAACGCACCCGCAAAGGGCAGCAGGATGTTGTCCGATTGACCAAAGACGGCGTCGCCCTGCGCGACGGCGTCCTTCGTCAGGAACAGGAAGGCGGGCGCCGGAGCGGGCGGCCGGCCGGCCTGCGTCGCCAACTCGCGTGAATACTGGGCGTCGGCAACGACCTTGGCTGTGTCGAACTCAATGCCCCAACCCTTCAGGAGCTTCGGCATCGTCGATCCGCCCGCCATGTTGAATCCCATCGGATTCGGGTTGCGGTTATCGGCGAGGCACATGCCGTCGAGCATCGCCACGAGGCGACCGCCCCGGAGCACGAACTGGTCGAGGGCGAACTGCGCCTTGTCCGAGATGTCCTTGGGATGGATGACGAGGAGGACGTTGATCTTCGGATCAATGGCGTCGACCTCCATGCCAACCTGCTGGACATCGAAGTCGCGCTTGAGCTCGTTGATGAACACCCACGGATCACTGCCCTGCTGGCCCATGCGCATCATCATGGGATTGCTGGGAGTCCCGAACGCCGGCAGCGGCGTCATGACGCCGATGATGGGCTTGGTGGTCTGGAGGACCTGCGACACGGCGCGTGCGAGGTCGTATTCGAGGAGGCGGTCGCGTTGCACCGAAAGCGCAGGCACGGCCACCTTCTGAGGATCGAGGGTGATGGACAGACCGAGGTAATAGGGCTCACCGGTCTGCGGGTTGACCTGCGGCTCCACGCCATCAATGCGCGCCGCATCCTCCTCTTCGGAGTCGGGCTGCGGATCGAATTTCTTCACCCGGAGCATGCCCTTGGAGGCATTCGCAAATCCGGTGAGGAGGTCCTCCACCTGACGGGCGTAGACTTCCTCCATGGGCGGCAGGCGATTGCCCTTCTGGGACGCATAGAAGTTCACGATCACCGGCGTATCACTCTTCGCGACGCGCTCCAGGATCTGGCGCGTGCCATCGGAGAGGGAATGCATCTGGTTCTCCGTGAGGTCCAGCCGCACCGGCGACCGGCTGATCACGAAGTTGAACAGGACCACCACGGCGAAGGCCACCGCCACACCGATGGTGGAAAACATCAAGGCCTGGAATTTGGACTGTTTCATGGTCTGGGATTTCAGGGTTGAGGTTCAGGCTCCACGCACACCGCGCAACACCACGCTCGTGGTGAACAGGGAGAAGCCAATCACGGATCCGAAATACACGACATCGCGCAGGTCGATCAGCCCCTTCTGGAACGTTCCGAAGTGGTGCCAGGTCGACATGCCCTTCACCAGGCTCACCAGTCCCTCGGGGACATGGTTCACGAGGAATTGCGTCACCGGTTCCCACCCGCACAGCAGCAGGAGGAAGCAGACCACCACCGAGATGATGAACGCGATGATCTGGTTGCGGGTGATGGCCGACATCAGTTCGGTCACCCCGAGGTACGCACCCGCCAACAGCAGGCTGCCCACATAGCCGGAGATGATCGCGCCGTTGTCCGGGTCACCCAGGTACGCGGTGGTCAACACCACCGGGAAGGTCAGGGCGAGGGCAATGGCGAGGAACAGCCAGCTCGCGAGGAACTTGCCGACGATCGCCTGCCAGGGAGCGATCGGCATCGTCAACAGCAGCTCCAGGGTTCCACTCCGCCGTTCCTCCGCCCACAGGCGCATGCCCACGGATGGAACAAGGAAGAGATAGAGCCAGGGATGCCAGCTGAAGAACGGCTCCGCCAGCGAGGCCTGACCACGTTCGTGGTAGAAGCCCAGGCTGAAGGTGAAGAAGCCGGTCAACAGCAGGAAGATGACGATGAACACATAGGCCACGGGCGAGTTGAAGTACCCGCCCAGCTCTCGTTTCGAGATGGTCCAGACGTTACGGAATCCTTCGTTCATAGCGGTCAATTGTTCGGTTCGGACCAGGCTGTCACCCATCGTGGGGACGAAGCCCGGACCAGGTTGAAGTTGTTTCGGGAATCAGGCCGCTGCCTTCGCAGTATCCGGCTTGGTGATGGCGCGGAACACATCGTCCAGTCGCCCTTCTTCGGTGTGCAGTTCGTCGAACCGCCACCCCTCCTTGGCCACGACATCCGCGACCGCGCTCGCCAGGTCGGCCCCCTGGCCCCGTTCCCGGGGCAGGACGCGCGCCGAGACGCTGTTGCCTTCCGATTGCGCACTCACCTTTCCGGCCACACCCAACTGCGCGAGCTTGGAGCGGACGGCTTCCACACCCACGCCATGCACGCGGACGGTGACGCTTCCGGCCAACTCGGACTTCGCCTTGAGCTGGGCCGGCGTGCCGTTCGCCACGACGGTGCCCCGGTCAATGATGATCGCCCGGGTACAGCAGGCCTCGACCTCTTCCAGGATGTGCGTACTGAAGATGATGATCTTCTTTTCGCCCATGCGCCGGATCAACTGCCGGACCTCGAACTTCTGGTTCGGATCCAGACCGTCGGTCGGTTCATCCAGTATCAGGATTTCCGGGTCGTGGATCAGCGCCTGCGCCAGGCAGGTGCGGTGGCGATAGCCCTTGGAGAGGGTGTCCACGGATTGGTGGAGGACATTCTCCAGGAAACACAGGCCGGTCACCCGGCGGATCGCATCCTTGCGCGCGGTGCCGGAAAGCCCACGCATCTCGGCCGCCCAGTTCAGGAAGCCATGCACAGTCATGTCCGAGTAGCTCGGCGCACTCTCCGGGAGATACCCCATGAGCCGCTTGGCTGCCAACGGGTTGTCGACGATGTCATGGCCACCCACGGTCACCCGGCCCGATGTGGCCGGCATGAATCCGGTGATGATCCGCATGGTCGTGGACTTGCCCGCGCCGTTTGGCCCAAGGAACCCCAGCACTTCACCAGGCTTCACCTCGAACGAGACTCCGTTCACGGCACGCTTGGTGCCGAACTCCTTGACGAGATTCTCAACGGTTATCATGTCGGATTGTCTTTTCAGCCATTCAACACGCAAAACGGGACCCCGGGACAAATGCTCCGGGACCCCGACCCGTCCTTCGACGGCGAGTGTCCATTGCGCACGAACTGGCTTCGGCCAAGTAGACAGCAGACTGCCCCGCCGTTCAAAAAAAAGTTTGAGGATCCAATGGCTGGAGGGAGGAGTTCGAAGTTTGAAGTTTCAAGATTCAAGCCCCGCCCTAGCCGGCCAGGACCGATCGTAGCAGCTGACGTCCGGAAGCTGGGGCTGCGCAGTTCCTGGTTTCCAGCTCGCCTGCGCCGCGTGGGGGCACGCGACCTGCAATCATTGAGGCTGAAGGCCGG
>JBIKWS010000326.1:0-5085 GCA_044356195.1 Cyanophyceae cyanobacterium | reverse complement strand
GGGTGGAAGGTGGGTATCGCGGGGCTCCGTATCTGGTGCGGGACCAGGAGGGGGCGACCAAGTGCGTTTCCTGCCAGTTGTGCGAATTCATTTGCCCGCCGAAGGCCATCAAGATCACGCCGCCCGGACCCGAGGCGGGACCGGCGGACCGGCCGAATGCGGAGAAGATGCCGCGCGAGTTCGAGATCAACATGCTGCGGTGCATCTTTTGCGGACTTTGCCAGGAGGTATGCCCGGAGGAGGCGATCTTCCTGCAGCAGCATTATTCGCTCTCCGGCCTGAGCCGGGAGGAGATGATTTACAACAAGGAGAAACTCCTGAAACTCGGCGGCGTCCACGCCGGAATCCAGAAGTGGAAGCACAAGCTGGAAGAGGCCAAGGAACAGGAGACCTTCCCCGTCAACGTCGGTTGACCCGGGTCCGACCGGAAGACGACACACGTCCATGCCGCAGCTTACCGATCTACTCTTTTACGCGTTCGCCGGGTTGACCCTGCTGTTCGGGTTCCTGTGCGTCGCCAACCCGCTCAGCCGGAATCCGGTGACCAGCGCGATGTTCCTCGTGCTGACCATCATCTCGATGGCGGGGTTGTTCGTGCTGTTGCACGCCTTCTTCCTCGCGGCGGTCCAGATCCTGGTCTACGCGGGCGCCGTCATGGTGCTCTTCCTCTTCGTGATCATGCTTCTCGACTTGAAGGAAGAGGAGCGTCGGAAGTTGAACGCCATCGCGGTGGGGCTTGGATCGGTGGCGGTCCTTGGACTGGCTGGCGTTCTCCTGCGGGCGTTGATCCAGGCGAAGCCGGTGATCGGAGCTGGCACCCAGCCCGTGGAAGGTTCGACCAAGGAGTTGGGCCGGATCCTTTTCCAATCGTATCTGCTGCCGTTCGAGATCCTGTCGATCCTGCTGCTGGTGGCGATGGTGGGCGTGATCCTGTTGAGCAAGAAGGAGCTGAAGTAACATGCAACCCGGACTTCCCCATTATCTTGCGGTCAGCGCGCTGCTGTTTTCGCTGGGCCTGCTGGGCGTGATTGCCCGCCGCAGCCTGCTGGTGATGTACATGAGCCTGGAGCTCATGTTGAACGCGGCGAACCTGGCCTTGGTGGCCTTCTCGCGGTTCAACCAGAATCTCAATGGCCAGGTGATGGTGTTCTTCATCATCACCGTGGCGGCCGCGGAAGTGGCGGTGGGCCTGGCGCTCATCGTGGCCCTCTTCCGAAAACGCCAGACCTCCCACGTCGAGGATCTCGCCTCGCTCAAGCTCTGACCTGCGCCGCATGGACCCTCTCGCCACCCAACACGCCGTCGAAGCCGGCTCCAAGTATCAGGACCTCGCCTGGATGGTCCTCGCATCCCCGCTGATCTGCGGTGCCGGCTCCTGGTTCCTGGCTCGCCGCATCCGTGGGTTGACCGCCGGCTTCAACATCGCCGGCGTCGTGATCAGCTTCATCCTGGGGTTGATCCTGCTGGGAATCTCCGGGGATCACCCGCTGGCGGCCACAGCCTTCCACTGGCTGCCGATTCCGGGAGCAGACTTCACCCTGGGATTGCAGGTGGACCGGTTGTCGGCGCTCATGACGCTGGTGGTCACGACGGTGGCGACGTTGGTGATGATCTACTCGACGGCGTACATGCATGATGATGCATCGTTCAGCCGGTTCTTCTGCACGCTGAGCCTGTTCGTGTTCTCGATGCTGGGCATCGTGCTGGCGGACAACCTGGTGATGATCTTCATCTTCTGGGAACTGGTCGGTGTTTCGTCCTACCTGCTGATCGGGTTCTGGCATGAACGGCCCGCGGCGGGCGACGCGGCAAAGAAAGCCTTCCTGACGAACCGCATCGGCGACTTCGGTTTCCTGCTGGGTATCCTGATCATCTGGGGAGCCACCGGCACGGTGAACATCGCGGAACTGTCCGCGAAGTTCGGTGCCAATCCCGGCCTGCTCGGTTCGATGGCGGGTGTCGCCGGCCTGCTGGTGTTCATGGGTGCGATGGGCAAGAGCGCGCAGTTCCCGCTGCATGTGTGGTTGCCGGACGCGATGGAAGGTCCGACACCCGTGTCCGCCCTGATCCATGCCGCGACGATGGTGGCGGCAGGTGTCTACATGCTGTGCCGGGTATTCTTCATCTATACCGCGCAACCAGGGTGGCCGGTGCCGCTGGAGTTCCTCGGGAACCTGGGGGCGGGATCGATCATCGGGTGTATCGGCGGCTTCACGGCGTTGTTGGCAGCGCTGATCGCCGTCCAGCAGAACGACATCAAGCGCATCCTGGCTTACTCCACGCTGTCCCAACTGGGATACATGGTGATGGCGGTGGGTCTGGGAGCGCAGTTGGGAACGCCTGCTTCGGGCATGTACCACTTGGTGACGCATGCATTCTTCAAGGCGATGCTGTTCCTCGGGGCCGGGTCGGTCATCCACGCCTGCCATCATGAGCAGGACATCTGGAAGATGGGTGGCTTGCGGACAAAGATGCCCAAGACCTTCTGGACCTTCCTGATCGGCACAGCGGCGCTGGCAGGTCTTCCTCCTTTCTCCGGGTTCTACTCGAAGGACGAGGTCCTGGTGACGGCGCTGCAGGTGAACCCGATCCTGTTCGTGGTCGCGGTGTTGGTGGCGATCCTCACCACGTTCTACATGTGCCGGCTGGTGTTGGTGGCCTTCTTCGGCGAGGCACGTTCGGATTCGGCGTCGCACGCGCATGAATCACCGGGCTCGATGACCTTCCCGTTGCTTGTCCTGGCAGTGCCGAGCGTGGCCATCGCCTGGATCCCATTGGGCGAGTTCATTTCGGGTGCGTTTGGCGGACATGGACACGGCCACGGGCACGCGGCGGTGGCTGCCGGCGAGAAGCATGCGGTCGGCCTGATGCCTCTGATCGACAACCTGTCGACCGGCATCAACGAGGCCTTGTTCGGCCCCTTCAACCACAATGCCCTGGCGGCGATGATGGGCCTCTTCGCCGTGCTGTTGGGTTCGAGTCTCGCGTGGACCCTGTATGGCAAGGCGACTTCGGATCCTTTGCCGGGAATCCTCGGAGGCTGGGCGCGCCTGCTCAAAGGGCGGTTCTATTTCGATGAGATTTATTCCGGCGTGATCATCCCGCTCCATGATTGTGCGGCGGCGGTGACTGACTGGGCGGATCGCTGGCTCGTGAGCGGGCTGGGAATTCGCGGTCTCCACGGATCTGTTGAGCTGGTGGGGCGCGCACTTCGGCTGGTCCAAAGTGGCAACCTTCAAACCTATACCTTCCTCTTCGCGGCCGGACTGGCGGTCGTGGCGTGGTTCACCCTCCGCTGAACAACGATGAGCCTTACGAGTACGCTTTTGATGACGCCGTTCCTGACGGCGCTTCTGGTCCTTCTGGTGCCGGGAAATTACCGGTTTGTCGTCCGGTGCCTGGCCCTCCTGGGGTCGCTGGTGACCGCGATCCTGGGTGTGGTGCTGTTCCTGAAGTTTGATCCGACGGGGGCACCATACCAATTCGAGGGCTTATCTACCTGGGTTTCCTCTTCGGTCTTCCGGTTGAACTACCACGTGGGCGTGGACGGTATCGCGGCCGCGATGCTGCTGGTGACTTCGTTGGTGGGATTCGCTGCGGTTGCGGTCTCGTGGGATATCGACAAGCAGACGAAGCTCTTCCTCATCCTCCTGCTGGTCATGATTGGCGGAGCCTTGGGGGCGTTCGCCTCGCTCGACCTGTTCTTCTTCTATTTCTTCAACGAACTCGCGCTGGTGCCGACCTTCATCATGATCGGTGTCTGGGGCGTGGGTGAGGAGCGGACCTACGCGGCCTACAAGATCACGATGTATCTGACGGCGGGCGCCATGGTGGCCCTGATTGGACTCATCGCCCTGTACACGCTGTCGGGGGCCAACACGCTGGATATCGTCGAGCTCCAAAAGCATCTGGCGAAGACGCCACTGTCGTCCTCGGCACAGGCATTCATCTTCCCCTGCCTGTTGTTCGGGTTTGGGACATTGGTCGGGCTCTTCCCTTTCCACTCCTGGGCTCCGCAGGGTTATGGGTGCGCGCCTTCCGCGACGGCGATGATGCATGCAGGCATCCTCAAGAAGGCCGGCCTGTTTGCATTGTTGCGGGTGGCACTCCCGATGATGCCGGAGGGCGTGGCGCGATGGATGCCGGTGCTGGCGATCCTGTGCGTCGGGAATCTCCTCTACTGCGGATTTGTCGCGATGCGCCAGCGGGACCTGAACCTGCTGATCGGCAATTCGAGCCTCGCCCACATGGGTTTTGCGTTCCTCGGGATTGCGTCGGTCACGGTTGTGGGGCTTACCGGTGCGGTACTGGTGATGGTTTCACACGCCCTGTTGGCTGCCTTGAGCTTCGCCCTTTCCGCCTGGATCCGGCATCAGACGGGCACCCTGGAGATCGCCAAGATGGGGGGGCTGCTGAAGCGCATGCCCTTCATTGGTTCGGTTCTGACCCTGTGTTTCCTGGCCGGGTGCGGTGTTCCGGGTTTTGCGAATTTTGCCGGTGAATTGGCGGTGATGTTCGGTGCCTGGAAGGGCCTTCCCTGGATCGTGGTGGTGGCCGCCTGGGGCGGTTTGGTGATCGGTGGTGTCTACATGCTTCGAGCATTGCGGACGATCCTCCACGGAAATGCGGGAGTGATGCTGCCTTCGCTGATCGACGCGCCCACGGCGTGGCGGAAGTTTCCCTTTGTCCTGCTGGCGGGCGGCCTTCTGCTCTTTGGCATTTTCCCCAATGCGCTGACCCGTCGGATCCTGCCTGCCGTCACCCGTGTGGCTGAACTGGCCCGACCGTCGGCGGTGCCCGCGGCGACGGCGGCACCCGTGACGGCTGCGGCCGTTGTGACGCCTGCAACCCCGGCTTCGAACTGATTTATCCCTCCCGATGAATTCCTCTTTGATCGTCGTCGAAATCCTGGTGGCCCTGCTGGGATTGGGTGTGCTTCTGGCGGACCTTTGGATGCCCGCGACCTATCGTCGTCGGCTGGGCTGGATCGCCGCGGGTGGACTGGCAGTGATCTTCTTTGTTGGGATGAAGGATGCCGCCGAAGTGGCCTACGCCTTTGGGGCTCCCGGTGCGAGGACCGGAATG
>JBIKWS010000325.1:0-5095 GCA_044356195.1 Cyanophyceae cyanobacterium | reverse complement strand
TGCCGATCAAGGAGCCGTTCACATCAAAGAGCCGGACGGTCGCGTTCGGGAGACCCGACTCGGAACCGCGGCATCCGTCGTTGTCGCGGGTACCGTCAGCGTCTGAATCGATCCAGACCAGGTCACCGATCCGACCCGTTCCCGGGCAGAACACATAACCAAAGTCCACGTTGAGGCGTTGCTCGCCCGTCACCACCGTTACCGTCGCCCGGTTCGGCGTCGAGGTGCCGTCGCGATCAAACGTCGGTCCGTAATTGGCCGGCGGTGTCACCACCACCGTATAGGTGCCGGCGGTCAGGTTTGTGAACAGGTACCGTCCGTTCGCCCCCGTGAGGTTCGTTCCGATCGGCGTCCCAAACCCGTTGCGCAGGACGACAACAATGTTCGTCAACCCAACCTCGGAAGACTCCTGAACGCCATTGCTGTTCCGGTCGATCCAGACCCGGTCGCCGATGGTCGCCGGTGCCGGCGGACAGTAGCCAAAGTCGATGTCCAAACGTTCCTCGCCCGGAGCGAGGGTCACCGCGGCCACGTTTGGCGTCGACGTCCCGTCGGCATCCGTCGTGGGCGTGTAGCCCGAGGGCGGGAAGACCCGCACCGAGTACGACCCAGCCGCAAGACCGGTGAACTCGTACACGCCGTTGTTGGTGGTCGTCGTGACCGCCAGCAAGGTGCCGCCGGAACTGCGGAGCTCGACGACCACGTTGGTCAGTCCAGGTTCGGAAATCTCCGCCAGACCGTTGCCGTTTACGTCTGACCACACCCGATCACCCACGCGCCCAGTCATCGGATCAGGCGGAACGTAGACGTAGCCAAAGTCCACGTCGTCCCGCTCATCACCGGCCGCGAGGAACACCTCGGCCGAATTCATGGTCGAGAGACCATCGATGTCGAACGTCGCAGTGTAATCCGCCGGAGGAGCCACCGTCACCGTATAGGTATCGGCCTCGAGGCCGCTGAACTCATAGGCTCCCGTGGCACCCACCGTGACCGTGCCCACCAGGGCTCCCAGCCCGTTGTGAAGGGTCACGACCGCATTGGTCAGGCCCACCTCACCCACGTCCTGCGCCCCGTTTTCGTTGGCATCGATCCAGACACGGTTGCCGATCTTTCCGAGGAGCGGAGCCGCGGGGATGAAGTAACCGAAATCCACGTCGGTGCGATCTTCGCCAATGGCCAGCACCACCGTGGCCACATGAGCGGTCCCCGCACCGTCCGCATCAAATGTGGGCACTGCATTCGTCGGAACAGAAACCTCCACGATGTAGG
Source organism: Cyanophyceae cyanobacterium (assembly GCA_044356195.1). Taxonomy (GTDB): domain Bacteria; phylum Verrucomicrobiota; class Verrucomicrobiia; order Limisphaerales; family UBA9464; genus UBA6176. The sequence goes on along the minus strand of JBIKWS010000325.1, from coordinate 3,826 downwards.
TGCGTGCGGACAATCCGGTGAACCGGTATTCGCCCGCGGCATCCGTCGTGGTGGTCGCAAGGACAACGCCCCCCGAATCCTTCAGCGTGACGGGAATGTTGGTCATCCCCAACTCACCCACGTCCTGGACACTGTTGGAGTTGCCGTCGATCCAGACCCGGTCACCCAGGCTGCCCAGGGGCGGCGCGTAGATCAGACCGAAATCCACCAACGCGTTGGTCTCGCCAATGGCGACTGTCAGCGTCACCACGTTCGTCGTCGCAATTCCGTCCAGATCGTAAGTCGGGATGTAGTACGTCGGCGGCGTCACGGTGACCGAGTAGGTCCCCACTTCCAGATCGCCGAATGCATACTCACCGGAGGTTCCGGTCGTGGTCGTGGCGATCACCGCACCCAACGAATCGCGCAGGATCACGGACAACCCGGACAACCCGTTTTCACCCGGGTCCTGGACGCCGTTGCTGTTCAGATCCTCCCAGACCCGGTCGCCGATCAACGCCGGCGGCGGATTGTAGATCAGGCCGAAATCAAGGGTCTCGATTTCCTCCCCGATCCCCAGCGTCAGGGCGGTCACGTTCGGAGATGCCGATCCATCCACATCCCCCGTCGCATCGTAATACGTCGGTGGCACGATGGTGATTGTGTAATCCCCCGCGTCCACCGTCAGGAATCCATAGAAGCCAGCGGCATCCGTCGGCACCGATGCCAGCAGGGTTCCGCCCGCATCGCGCAACTCCACGGTCACGCCGGAAAGGCCGGGCTCACCGGGATCCTGAACACCATCCCCGTTGAGATCATGCCACACCCGGTCGCCCAGGCTGCCCGGCGGCGGGGCGTATTGGTATCCGAAGTCCACGCCGGTGCGGTTCTGGCCTGCGACCATCGAAACGCCTGCGATGTTCGGCGTTCCCGTTCCATCAACATCGAACGTGGGCCCCCAGTAACTCGCCGGTGCCACCGTGACCGCGTAGGATCCGGCAACCAATCCGGTGAAGCTGTAATACCCGAGCGCATCCGTCGGAATGGTCAGCAATGCCGTGCCACTGGAGTTCCAGAGGGTGACCGCCAAACCGGACAACCCGGTCTCGCTGCCATTCGGGACACCATTCGCATCCGCGTCATCCCACACACGACCCGCAACCGACGCGGGTGGCGGCGGCGGCAACCGATAGCCGAAGTCCACGTCCAACCGTTGTTCACCATTGGCCAGGGTCACCGTCGCCGTGTTCGCTGAAATCACGCCGTCGGCATCGTAGGTGCGGATATACCCCGACGTTCCCGTCACCTGCACGGTGTAGGTATCCGCCGGCAATCCGCTGAACAGGAACTCACCGTTCCCATCCGTGGTCCGGAAGTCGATGACCGTTCCGAAACCGTCCTTCAGCAACACCGTCAGACCGGAGATCCCGGCCTCACCGATGTCCTGGACACCATCACCGTTCACATCGAGCCAGACCCGATCCCCGACCTGCGCGTCGGAGAGGTTCGAACCGATGCTGTAACCGAAGTCGACACCCAGGTTGACCTCACCCGGTCCGAGGACGACCACGGCCGTGTCCGGCGTCGCGGTACCGTCCCAGTCATAGGAAGGATCCAGTCCCGGAATCGGAGTCACCGCCACCGTGTACGTGCCCGGCGGCAGATTCGGGAACGTGTAGAGCCCCAGCGAATCCGTCGTCGTGGTGAACGTGCCACCCGTGCCGGAGATCGTCACAACGACCCCCACCAACTCCGGTTCAACCCCGGGTTGATACGCACCGTTCTCGTCGAGGTCCAACCACACGAGGTTTCCAATGGTTCCCAGCGGCTGATAACCGAAGTCCACGTCATTGCGGGCCTCGCTTCCGGCCAAGACAACCACCGCGTGGTTCGGCACCGTCAAGCCATCGAAATCGAAGGTCGGCACGTGCGAAGCCGGCTGGACCGCCGTCACCACATACGTGCCCGCCGCCAGATTCTCGAATTCGTAGAACCCGTTGGAATCCGACACCGCGCTTGCGACCACCGTGGCACCGGTGGCATCCCGCAACTCCACGGTCACGCCCGCCAATCCGACTTCCCCGGAGTCCTGGACGCCATCGCCGTCGTCATCCCGCCAAACGCGGTCGCCGAGGCTCGACGTCTGCTCCTGATATCCGAAGTCAACGGTATCCGTCACCTCGCCCACGGCGAGCGTCACCACCGTGGAACCAACCGTTCCCACGCCATCCAGGTCGTATGTCGCAACCCATCCGGCAGGAACCGCTACCGTCACCGTGTAGGTGCCCGCCGGAAGGTCCGCGAACGAGTAATACCCGTTCGCATCGGTCGTCGTGCTCTGCCCGGTCGACAGTGTCACCGTCGCACCCGCCAAACCGGTTTCGCCGGAGTCCTGCACGCCGTCGGCATCCGCATCCACCCAGACGCGGTCACCCAGTCGCCCCCCCGAATAGCCGAAGTCGACGTCATTCAGGATCTCGTCCACAGCCAATGCTACCTGGGCCTGGCTCGCCGTCCCGGTGCCATCGAGGTCGTATGTCGGCAGGTAACCGGCCGGAGCCAGCACCACGACCAGATAGTTGCCCGCCGCAAGACCCGTGAAGGAGTAAGCGCCATTGGCATCCGTCAGCGTGGTCGCCAGCAACGATGTATCCACCACTGAACGCAACTCGACGGTCACCCCGGCAAGCCCGGGCTCACCCACGTCCTGAACCCCGTCCAGATCCCGATCCTGCCAGACAAGATCGCCCAGCCCAGACGTCCGGGGCTGGTACCCGAAATCGATGGTGTCCCAGACTTCACCCGTCCCCAGCAGCACCGCCGCCAGGCCCGCCGTGCCGATGCCGTCGGCATCAAAGCTCTGCACATATCCCGCAGGCACGTTCGTGACCACCACCGTGTACAATCCCGGGTTCAGACCGGCAAAGCCGTAGGTCCCGTTGATGTCGGTCACCGTCGAAGTCAACTCGGTGCCAAACTCGTCCAACAACAGCACCGTGACCCCCGACAACCCGATTTCGTCGAGGTCCTGAATCCCATCACCATTCACATCGATCCAGACGCGGTCACCCACGGTGCTGGTCAACTGCGCAAACCCGAAGTCGACGTCGTCCTGGGTTTCACCCGAGGCAAGGGAGACGAAGGCCGAGAAGGAGCCATCCACGCCATCGAGATCGTAGGTTGGCGTGAATCCTACCGGAGCCTCGACCACGACGTAGTAGTTGCCCGGCGGGACACCGGAAAACGCATAGTACCCATTCAGGTCGGTTACCGTCGGCAGGAAATCTGCCACCGGAGATCCAAACTCATCCAACAGGCTCACCGTCACGCCGGCCAATCCCGGCTCGCCCGGTTCCAGAACTCCATTCGCGTTGTAATCATTCCAGACCAGATCACCGATGAGCGTCGGTATGACCGCCTCCTCGTAGTCGTAATACACCGTGACCGTGGCTCCCAACTCCGGGCGGACCTGCAGGAGGTAATTGGCCGGCCCGATGCAAAACCCGGTTCCAACAGCCTCCACATCCAACGTGTAGCTGCCCAACCCCTCGTACGGCGTGAAGGGCGGAAGCACGGCATTGATCTGATTGCCGGTCACCGTCCGCCGCGCATTGGACACACCCGATGACCCGCCATAGTCCGAAAGCCCGTCGTAGGCCGCCAGGTTGTTCGTGAACCTCACGAACTGGGTCATCGAGACCAGCGGTGTCCCAAAGGCATCCTTCACCACCGAGTTCACCTGCGCTCCCGAAATGACCCCGGGGACAGCCACCGTGCTGAGGTTCTCGACACGGGAGATGCTGCGCGCCGTCCCAACGATCTGGAAACGTACCGCAATCAGGGTCCC
>JBIKWS010000324.1:0-5123 GCA_044356195.1 Cyanophyceae cyanobacterium | reverse complement strand
GTTTTACGGCGAGGAGGCCCAGCGGGTCCAGCGGGGCATCGATGACATCCGCGTCATGGTCCGACTGCCGCTCGCGGACCGCGAGACCCTGCACACGCTCGACCAGATGCGGATCCGGACTCCGCGCGGTGCGGAGGTACCGTTGGCCACGGTGGCGGATGTCCGCTTCGCGAAGGCACCGTCCTTCGTCGAACGGAATGACGGTGCCGAGGTGATCCGGATCGGGGCCCAGCCGGCGGACGATTCCGTGGACGTGAGCGGCATCGCACGGGAACTGGAGCCGAAGCTGCTGGCGCTTTGCCTGGAAGGGGAAGACCTGTCGTTCCAGTTCAAGGGCTACGTGGCCGAGGCGGCGGAGTCGCGCCAGCGGACGGTGCTGGGCGCGGTGGCGCTGCTGCTGGCGATCTACGCGTTGCTGGCGATCCCGCTCCAGTCGTTGACCCAGCCCATTTACGTGATGCTGATCATTCCGATGGGCACGATCGGCGCGTTGCTCGGGCACATGGCGATGGGGATGACCCCCTCGTTCCTGTCGGTGTTCGGGATGCTGGCACTGGCGGGGATCTCGGTGAACAACTCGCTCGTCCTGGTTGACTTCGTGAACCAACGTCTGGCGGCGGGAGCAACGCTGCTCGAAGCCGCACGCGAGGCCGGCCTCCGCCGGTTCCAGCCGATCCTGCTCACCTCGATCACCACCTTCGTCGGGCTGGCCCCGATGATCTTTGACCGTTCGATCGAGGCCCAGTTCCTGATCCCGATGGCGGTTTCGATGGGCTTCGGGATCCTGTTCACGACCGTGATCACCCTTTTCCTCGTTCCGTGCGCCCTCCTGTTTGCCCAGGACGTGGCGGATGCGGTACTTCAGCGGCGGCCGTCTCCGGCCGCGGTCGCACGGACGAACGAACCAACGCCCTCCTTCTTGCCATGAGCCAGCCTCACTCCTCCGGTCCCCGATTGCACGACCTCGACGCGCTGCGAGCGGCGGCGATGATCATCGGGATCGTCTACCATTTGTCCCTTTCCTTTGCGGCGGGATTCCCGTGGATGGTGCGGGATGCGGCCCAGGAAGAGTGGCCCTTCGTTTTCCAGGCGTGGGTGCACGGGTTCCGGATGCAGCTGTTCATGCTCGTTGCCGGGTATTTCACGGCGATGCTGTGGCGGCGGAAAGGATTGAAGGAGCTGCTCCGGCACCGATGCAAACGGGTACTGGTCCCGTGCCTGATCGGCCTGGTGACAGTCGTGCCGGCCGTGATCGGGGCGAGCATCCTTGCCTCACGGATTGGATCGGGCCCAGCGGTGGCGGCGCCGGCGACGGCCGATCTGTGGTCGGCGATCCAACGGGGGGACGGCGTTGCTTTGGAGGAACAACTTCGACGGCCGGGCTCCTTGACCAACCTCCACCCGGGATATGGCATCACGCCCCTGACGTGGGCAGCCGTGATCGGGCGTCGAGACCTGGCCCAGATGCTGTTGGACCGTGGCGCCGGAGTGGGGGACCGGAACCGGGACGGCGGGACCGCACTGCACGCGGCGGCCTTCATGGGCAACGCGGACGTTGCGGAGCTGCTGCTTCAGCGGGGGGCCGACGTCCAGGCGGCGGACCGGGCCGGGGAGCGGCCCATGCAGAGTGCGCAACAACCCTTCGGCACGGTCGAATACATCGCGGGGCTGTTGGCCATCCCGGTGGAGCGAACACGGGTGGAAGAGGGGCGGGTGCGTGTAATCGAGCAGCTTCGCGCGAAGGGGGCGACGGACGCAGTGGCGGGAGGGGCAGCGGCTGGGAAGATCTACCGGTGGCTGACGGAGACGCCGGTCTTCGGCGTGCTCTGGTTCCTGTGGATGCTGGTGTGGCTCGTCGGGCTGTTTGCGATTTATGCCGTGGTCATGGACCGCCTGGGATGGAAGGAACGGCCGCTGGGGTTTGTGCTTTCACGAGCACGCCTGCTGTGGCTTGTGCCCCTGACGATGGTTCCAACCGCGCTGATGGAGGACGACCTCGGCATCGGCCCGGACACGGCGATGGGCGTGCTTCCGATGCCCCACATGTTGCTGTACTACGCGATCTTCTTCTTCTTCGGTGCGGTCTACCATGACTGTCACGACAGGGAGGGAAGGCTCGGCAGGGCATGGGGTGTGACATTGCCGGTGACGATGCTCGTGGTGTTTCCGCTCGCGCTGGAGTTCGCCACCGGTCGGTTCGGGTTTCGCGACGTGCTCCTGCCGGCACGGTTTCATCGCGCGTCGTCGGTCTTTCTCCAATCCGTCTATCCATGGGCCATGTCCTTTGGATGCATCGGCCTGTTCCGCGCGTTGCTCACCCGTGAAAGCCCCGTCGTGCGGTATCTTTCGGATGCCTCCTACTGGATGTATCTCGCGCATCTGCCGCTCTGCATCCTCGGGCAGGGCCTGATCCGTAATTGGCAGGGGCCGGCCCTCCTCAAACTGCCGCTGCTGTCCATGGTGCTGATCGTCCTCCTCCTGCTGAGCTACCACTTTCTCGTGCGCCACACCTGGGTCGGCAGACTGCTCAATGGTCCGCGGCGACAGACCGCGCCGGCAGCCACATGAACCTCACTGAACAGGACATCCTTCGTTGCCTGATGCAGGGGCGCACGCGCCTCTCGGCAGCGGCGTGGCTGGTGGTCCGGGACACCCACAGTGCCGAGGACATCTTCCAGAACGTCACCCTCAAGGCGATGGACGGGCGCACGCCCTTCGCTTCCGAAGCGGCCCTGATGTCGTGGGCCTTCATCACCGCCCGGCACGAGGCCATCGACTGGATTCGCCGCCGGCAGCGCGAGACGGTGGGTTTGGCTCCGGAGGTGTTGGATCTGCTGGACCAGGAGTGGCAGTCGACGGTCCCGGCGTCGAACGGGCGGATGGACGCGCTGCAGGAATGCGTCGCGAAGCTGCCGGATGCGGCTCGGCAGTTGCTCCGCTTGCGTTACCACGACGGCCACAGCTGCGAGGGGGTTGCTGAACGGCTCCACACAGGGCTGGACGCGGTTTACCAGCGATTGTCGCGGCTGCATCGCAGCCTGCGCCAGTGCGTCGAGGGAAAGTTGGCTGGAGCGGGAGGGGACTCGCCATGAAATCCGGGGACCCTCTCGACGAACGCCTCCTGCGCCTGCTGGATGGACGCCTCCCGGCCGCGGAACGCCAGGCGCTGGAACGGGAGCTGGCCGAGGATCCAGCGGTCCGCACCAGGCTCCGGACGCTGGCCGAGGAGGCCGTGCACTTTGGGGACGTCGAGCGCATGGCGGCGACGCGGGAGGCGATCGAGGCGAGGCCGACGATCGCGTGGCGTCCGGCCTGGGTCTGGCCCTGGGCGGCCGCGGCACTTCTGGTGCTGGGCCTCGCGATGGCCGGCTTCTGGTTCCTCGGCGGTGGCCCGGTGTTGGCGCGGGTGACCAAGGTGACCGGCGCCAGCGGTGTCTTCGGAAAGCGCGGCGCATCGGAAAAGGCGTTGCCGGCAGGGTTGATGCTCCGGGCCGGCGACATGATCGAGACGCGCGCCTGTGACTCATGGGTGGAATTGGAACTGAGGGATGGATCGCGACTGACGGTCGCCGGGCATTCCATGCTTCGGTTGCTCCAGCCGGTCCGGGATTCAGATCGCTTCAGCCTGCTCCGGGGCAGCCTCTGGCGGAGTCCTTCATCCAATCGGGTCACCGCGCCGCTGGTCGTCGAGACCCCGGCTTCGAGAGTGGAGGCGGGTGGTTCGCAGTTTGACCTGCAGGCGACATCCATGGAGACGCTCCTCCGGGTCAATGCGGGCCGGGCCTCGTTGAAACACCAGCTCCAGGAGGTGGCTGTCGAGGTGGCAGGCGGCTCACAGGTCGAGGTCACACTGGCTTCGCCGGCGACGCCCGTCCCGCATCCACAGCCAGCCCCGGTCGCCGCATGGTCCTGCGACTTTGGCGACGGCACCTCGGTCCTTCTGGGCCGCCGCCTGGGTTCCATCCGGGGTACAGGGATCCGGATGGGGGCTGAACCGCTGCTCTGGCCGCTTCCGGACCGTGCGCCGATCCTGTTGCACGCGGTGTCGGTCTCCGTGCTGCAGTCGCTGGGGCGTCCGGTGGAACTGAAGGCCACGACACGGATCCGTTTCGAGGGGCGCCTCCAGACGGCGAAGACGGTGAGGTTCGGCTTCAGCACCCAACGCATGCGCGGCGTTTTCTCAGGCAAGTTCGAGGTGGACGTGACCGCAGCCCAGCTCGGCGTCGTGGGCGAACCCTGGACGGTCGAGCTGCCCGTGTCGGCCTTCCGGCCGTTGCACCCGGAACTCAGTCCATCACCGGCCGGTCTTGAACTGAATGACATCTATGCCCTGACGATCATCGAGGATGCAGGGCTTGAACTGAACCGGATTGAGGTCGTGCCATAGAAGCTCCGCCCCCAGTTCGACGGGAGTTCTTAACAAGCATGGAACTTGAGCGCTGCGGGTCCCAACCGGGATGATGCGAGGCATGCTCATGGCATCGGATAGTTCTCGGAATTCGCGCGGCGGCTTCACATTGATCGAGCTGCTCGTGGTCATCGCGATCATCGCCATCCTTGCCGGAATGCTGCTGCCCGCACTGGGCAAGGCCAAGACCAAGGCCCAGGGCATCCTGTGCATGAGCAACGGCAAGCAACTGATGCTGGGCTGGGCGATGTACTCAGGCGACAACCGGGACGAGATCTGTCTCTCCTCCGGCTTGGGCGGGTTGGTCGCCAGGGATCACCCCAACAAGGTCTACCCGATGAACCAGTGGTGCATGGGCACCATGCACGAGGGCCCCAGCTGGACGAACACCATCCTGATCCGGGACTCGCTCTTGTACCGGTATGTGGGTTCCGTCGCCGTCTACAAGTGTCCCTCCGACCGGGCGACGACCCGGAACCCGTTCGGCACCGGCGGTGGCATTCCCAAGGTCCGGAGCCTCGCCATGAGCTGCTTCATGAATCCGATCCGCGGACAGGAGCGCGGAAGCGGCCTGTCCTACCGCAAGCAAGGCGACTTCGTTCTCGGCCCTTCCCAGACCTGGGTGACGATCGATGAGAACCCCGCCTCCATCAACGACGGCTGGTTCGTCCATGAGTCGAGGACGTCCTTCGTGGACTATCCGGCCTCTTATCAC
>JBIKWS010000323.1:0-5128 GCA_044356195.1 Cyanophyceae cyanobacterium | reverse complement strand
CCCGGGGCGCGGGTGCAGGTGTTCGCCTATGCCGATGCGCCCGCGTCGGGATGTCCAGGGACGACCTATGAGGTGATCTCGGCGGCGTTGTTGTCGGTGCCTCCGGCGCCGGTCGTGGACCTCAACCAGAATTTCATCGCCGACGATTGGGAATGCTTCTTCCTCGGCGGTGGCGTCGATGGCTACGGCGACGGGGATGGCGACGGGTTCAGCGACCTGCAGGAGTTCCTCGACGGCACGGATCCGAAGGACGCGCTGTCGAAGTCGCAGAAGGCCGTGAAGCTGGAGTTGCCGTTGGTGGACATCGAACTGGGCGAAGGCAATGGCGTGAAGCTGGAGTTCGATTATCCGGCGGAGTACGCGGCGTTGTTCGAGTTCGCTCTGGAAGGCACGGATGACCTGGGCGTTCCGTTCGTCACGGAGGTGATCGCGAAACCCGATGGCAACGGCCATTACGCGCTGCTCTTGCCCGCCGTGCAGAAGGCGCATGCGTTCTTCCGTTTGGTGCAGCGGAAGAAGTAGTCGGGAAGATTCAAGTCTGAAGCCGATCCACAGATGACACAGATTCCACAGATGGATTGGGCAGGGTGGCGTCGTGATCTCGGCTGCCACGATCTCTAGGGGTAGCTGACGACGTCAGGAGGCTTGGGGCGATGTTCCTAAGAAGGACAAACCGGCCAAGCATCCTGTCCATCTTGTACATCCTGTCCAAGAAACGGTCTCAGCCCGTGTATCCAGTCAGGGGCCAAAGCCAGTCTTGCCGGTGCTGGTTTTCCCGGAATAGTCATCGGGTCCAGCAAGCGATCCGATTCGGCAAGCGTGTGCCAGTGCTGATCCCGGTCGCTGTTCCCAATCATGAAGATCCGCACATCCACGGTCATCCGGGCGACTCGTGATCAGCTTTGGCCGCTGCTTACGAACTCCCAGATGACGACCCCCTTGGGAACGCAGATCACCCGCATCACAAGCATTGCCGCCCGGGGGTTCCTGCCGTCCGTGAAGGAGGGGATGTTCTATTTCGGGCTCAAGCGGGTTCACCTGTTTGTGTTCAAGAACTGGCGGAACCAAGCCGAATGATGAACCCGATCCAAGGCTCCAACGGGTCCGGGCCGAGTCCGCTTCCGACTCGGATCCCACGGGGCGTCCGCGTCGTCCTGCGGTGTGTCAGCGCGAGCGCCTCAAGAGTTGTTTACGCCACTTATGGCATCGTCGGACTCCTCCTGGCGGGTTGCCAGTCGGGTCGCGACACCGCAACGGGCGTCGCCACCGCGACGATTCTGAGTCCGGCAGTGGTGTCCTACGGTTCCGTTTACGGATTGAACAACATGCGGCAAACGTCGCTCATCGCCGTTGAGGCGAATCCGGCAACATTTTCGGAGGAGATCACCCGGCACCAGTTGCAGGAACTGGCCCGGGGCAGGGACGCCTCGGGATTGCGGGTGGTGCCCCAATGGAGATACCTCGGATCCAAGGATGGGTATCATTTTCTGGCATGCCTTCAGGGATTCGATCTACGAAGGGTCTATCGGATAAAGCAGACGGAATGCCCCATGGAATCCACGTTCGAGTTGACCGGCGTTCCTTCGGCCTGGAGGGAGTTTCATCCGCCAGCCCCTTCAATCCCGCCGGGGAAAAGGGAGCCCAACGCGTCCCCGGGCAACAACCCCGTTTTGATGGGTACAAACTTTCATCCGGTGCCCTTTGGGTATCGAGTGGAGAGATGATGGGCAGCGCGGTGGTTCAGGGATCGGAGGTTCCTGGACCACGAAGGACACGAATGGGCTCACGCAAAGCAAAGGGGGAAGAGCCGATGCCTTTGCCTTTTGGTCTTGGCGTCTTTGCGTCTTGAGCGAAGCGGGCGTGAGAAATTCATCCTCGTGATCGACGGGATCCGGTCTGGATTCCGTCCGGGTTTTGACATAGGGACTCTCGCACCCTCGTGAAACAGAATCCTGACACTCGCAGCGTGATTGCCGGGAACGCCAGGCGCATTACGGAGTTGAACTTCCGCTCGCAGTACATGCGGACGAAGCTCGCGCGTCTGTTGAAGCGGGTGACGTTGACGGCGCGCCAGGCCGAGAGGTTTCAGAGCGCCATGGAGCGGCGGCAACGGTGACGAGGCATCCCAACGAGACAGCGTCTGACAAGGCGAAGACGGCCATGATGAGTCACGCTCGGGGTTGGTGGTGGTGGGGGCGGCAACCCCTGCCGGGGTTGGTTGGGATCAGAAACCGGTCACCCGGGGTCGCTGCGCACCCCGGGCTAATGGCTGTAACGCCTCCGGCGTAAGATGGCGGGACCCTTGCTTGAAGATTGGAACTGCTATTGGACGCCGCGTGGGGGCACGCGGCCTACAAAGGGAGTTTCCAGTTCCCAGATGCCATCAGGCGATGATCTTGGAGACGACTTCGCCGTGGACATCGGTGAGGCGGAAGTCGCGGCCCTGGAAGCGGTGGGTGAGTTTTGTGTGATCGAAGCCGAGGAGGTGGAGGAGGGTGGCGTTGAGGTCGTGGACGTGGACGGTGTCGCGGGTGGCGTTGAACCCGAAGTCGTCGGATTCGCCATGGGTATGGCCGGGCTTCACGCCGCCGCCGGCGAGGAGCATGGAGAAGCAGTTGGGATGATGGTCGCGTCCGTCGTTTCCGCCCTGGACCATGGGCGTACGACCGAACTCACCGCCCCAGATGACAAGGGTGTCGTCGAGGAGGCCGCGCTGGCGGAGATCGCGGATGAGGGCGGCGGTGGGGCGATCGGTGTTGGCGCAGTTGCGCTTGAGGTCGCCGACGAGATTGCCGTGCTGGTCCCAGGCCTCGTGGAAGATCTGGACGAAGCGGACGTCGCGTTCGACGAGGCGACGGGCGAGAAGGCAGGCGTTGGCAAAGGTGGGTTTGCCGGGTTCGGCGCCATAGGCTTCGAGGGTGGCCTTCGACTCGCCGGAGAGGTCCATGAGGTCAGGAGCGGAGGATTGCATCCGGTAAGCCATCTCGAAGGCGGAGATGCGAGCTGCGATCTCGGGATCGCCGACGGTCCCGAGGCGCTGCTGGTTGAGCCGGTTGATGACGTCGAGGGAATCGCGTTGGGTGGCGTTGTCGATGCCCTTGGGATTGCCGAGGAACAGGACGGGTTCGGCACCGGTGCGGAAGAGGGTGCCGCCGTACGGGGTGGGGAGGAATCCGGCGCCCCAGTTGGAGGCTCCGCCGGAGGGCCCCTTGCTGCCCGTCGAGAAGACGACGTAGGAGGGGAGATTGCGGGATTCGCACCCGAGCCCGTAGGTGGTCCAGGCCCCGAGCGAAGGCCGCCCGAACTGCTGGGATCCGGTGTTGAGGAAGATCTGCGCGGGGGCGTGGTTGAAGGCGTCCGTGTGCATCGATTTCACGATGCAGAGTTCGTCGGCGACGGATGCGATATGGGGGACGAGTTCGGAGAGTTCGGCCCCGGAGCGGCCGTGGCGGGCGAACTTGAAGCGGGGTCCGAGCAGGGTGGAACTGGGGTTGATGAAGGCGGCGCGGTAGCCCTTGAGGAGTTCGGCGGGCGGAAGCTTGCCGTCCCATTTCGCAAGCTCGGGTTTGTGGTCGAACAGTTCGAGATGGCTGGGCGCGCCGGCCATGAAGAGGAAGATGACGCGCTTGGCACGGGGCGCGAAATGGGGCGCGCGCGGCGCGAGCGGATCCAGCGGTGCGGCGGGGCCGGGGCGGCCGGGCTTGGTGGCGGCGGACGCGGATTCCGCGAGGAGGGAGTTGAGGGCGATGCCGGCGAGGCCGACGCCGCACTGGCGGAAGAACCAGCGGCGCGAGAGGAACTGGCGGTGGAGCTCGGCGGCTTCCTGCGGGACAGGGATGCGATTCATGACGGGGTCGTGGAAAGGGGTGTTGCGGTGGTGGGGCGTTGGCCGTGGCTCATTCGCGGGTGATGGCTTCGTCGAGGTTGAGCAGGACGCGGGTGACGGTGGTCAGCGCGGCGAGTTGGCCGGGGTTGGTGCCGGGCGGAAGGTTTGCCGGAAGGGCGTTGGTGCCCGTGCCGAGTTCGAACGGGTTGACCCAGCCATCGGCGATGCGCTGACGCGTGCGTTGGAACAGGGCGGTCAGTTCGGTCAATTCGCCGCGGGAGGGCGGACGCGACAGGACGGCGCGGAAGGCGTGGGTGATGCGCTGGTCGTCGGTGGTGCCATTGCGGAGCGCGTTCAGTGCGAGGGCACGGGCGCATTCCATGAACAGGGTTTCGTTGAGCGTGGTGAGCGCTTGCAATGGCGTGTTGGAACGGGTGCGGCGCACGCAGGAGAAGTCGGCGTTGGGGACGTCGAAGTTCTGGAGCGCCGGGTAAGGCGTCGAACGGCGGCGGAACGTGTAGAGCGCACGGCGGTAGCGGTTGGTGCCGCGTTCCTCGGTCCACTCGAAGGGGCCGTACGAGGAGGGTGGCTTGAAGAGGAAGTCCGGAGCCGGGGCGAAAATGCCCGGACCGCCGAGCGCGGGATTCAGCAGTCCCGACGACGCGAGGGCGATGTCGCGGACGATCTCGCCTTCGACACGGATGCGCGGGGCGCGGGCGAGCAGACGGTTCTGGGGATCGCGTTCGAGGAGTTCCGGGGTCACGCGGCTGGACTGCCGGTAGGTGGCGGAGCGGACGATGAGGCGGTGGAGCTTCTTGAGGGACCAGCCCTGGTCCATGAATTCGATGGCGAGCCAGTCGAGGAGTTCGGGATGGCTCGGGGCGGGGGCCTGGACGCCGAAGTCCTCGGGGGTCTCGACCAGTCCTAGGCCGAAGTATTGCTGCCAGACGCGATTGACCAGGACGCGGGCGGTGGTGGGGGAACGTCGATCCACCAGCCAGCGGGCAAAGGTGAGCCGGGAAGCGTCCGCCCCTTCCGGCAGACGGTGCAGGAACGCCGGCGTCGCGGCGGTGACGGCCTTCCCGGGCTTGAGCCAGTCGCCGCGCTTGAGGACCGCGGTCATGCGGGCTTCGTCACGCGGATACAGCGCGAGGCTGGTGTGGCCCTCGGGCCACTGGCGCCAGAGCGCGTCGATCTGGTCATTGACCGACTTCCATTCGGGAACGGTGGTGCGGAAATGCGAGAACAGGGCGTGGACCTGCGTCGGGCTGCGTCGATCGCGCGGCGTGGCCACGATGGGAC
>JBIKWS010000011.1:0-17334 GCA_044356195.1 Cyanophyceae cyanobacterium | reverse complement strand
CGGTCACCGAGACGTCTGGCACGATCCGCACCCCGCGCTCGCCCACCACCTGCATCAATTGCAATCGCAGGTAGGCCTCGCGCCCCAGCGCGTCGACACCGCACCGATAGGCTCCGGCCCGAGCCTCGCCGGTGGCACGGATGGCTTCCGCCTCACCCGCCGCGCGCAACCGCACCGCCTCCGCCTCACCCGTCGCCTGACGGATGTGCGCGTCCGACTGCAACCGTGCGATGTCCACCCCCTGCTCCGCCGCAACCACCTTCGATTGGATGTCCGCCAAAGCGGTGCCGCGGACCAATTGCTGACGCTGGTGCTGGGCCGCCTCCTGCACCTCGTAGGTCTTCCGCTGTTCCTCGGCGATCTTGCGCTCGGTCTGCGTCTGCATCAGTTCCGCCGGCGGGTTGATGTCGCCGATCAAGGTGTCAATGGCCTGCACGTCATACGCCCCCAGCGCGATCCGGATATGCCCCGCGGCATCCGTCTGCCGATGGCTTCGCGCCGAAAGGAAGTCGAGCACCGTGAAGTCCTGCGCCGAGTTCCGGAAATAGTTCCCGACGATCGGTTGCAGGACGTGGTCCACGAGGTTCTGCATCGAACCGACCCGGGAGATCACCTTTGGCGCATCCAACGCCCCGACATGGATGATCTGGGAAACGTCGATGTTGAACGCGAAGCCGTCCCGCGAACGCACGGTGATCGAGGACAGCTTCGCATCGAAGTTGTGCGCCTCCGTGCGGTTCGCCCAATTCAACACGATCCACCGTCAGCATCTCGCGGGTCAACCCGTGCGCGTCAGCCGTCCGTGAGGAGATCACCTGGAACAGCACCGTGTTGATGCGGTAGGTGCCCGCCGTCAGGATTCCCAACTGCCGCCCGCGCTCCCCCCGCCGGTCAGGAACCGACGGGCATTCTGGAAGTCATCGCTGGCCACCACCTTTCCCAGGATACGCTCGGGAGGAATCGGAGCCCCGTCCGCCGCCAAGACCAACGCGATCTCGCCCGGTGCCACGACGGTCATCGGGACCTTCTGCACGGCGTACTGCCAGGGCCAGTAGCCGAAATGACAACCGGGAGCCAGCGTGTCGGCCTGATAGCCCGCCTCGCCCTCCAACGCGATCAGTCGACCCGCCGGCAACGACCTTCCGGCAAACCGCTTGACCACGATGCCGACCTGATCCTCCCGGATGCGGACAAACCCTGCCAACCAAGCCACAACCGGAACCATGACCAACAACGCGACCAATCCGGCCGCAACCAACAATAGGGGATTCATGCGATGTCTCCCGAGGCGATGGATCGTGGCCGGGATTGGATAGCCTCCCGGAAACGCCCACCGCCGCTCATTCACACGCGCATTCGAAACGTCGCCGCGTCAGTACGCGGCAACGCGCAGGCACGCCGGCTCCATGCCGACGCGCCGTCTTGTTTCAATGGGGTGAACGTGGGAGCCGCAACCTGCGGACCCAGAGGATCGCCCTTCCAGTCGCCGACGGAGTTAGCTGACGGGCTCGGTCTTGGAAGTGACCTGGGATCCGGTTGCCCGGCTCCGTGCGCCCCTTCCCCGGTCTTCACCGGGGATTCTGGTTCCCCCGCGTCCGCCCACAGGAAGGCAGGCGGACTTAGGCTGCAATGTTTCGAACGGATCCATCTGGGCCACCGAACCCGACGGATGTCAACCCTCCCCCCGAGCCCACTTCAAACCGTGGCCACGCCGGGCCACGCACCCACGGCCCCTTTCCCCGGCGCCTTTTCAATCGGAGCCTCCGTCGGATCGCTCAGCGACCGGAGCACCGCCTCCGCCCGGCCTGTTTCGCCGGCGGCAAGGTGCCCCATCGCCTTGCGGAAGGCTTCCAACCGAAAATCACCGTCGCCTGTTCCCCGATCCACGCGGTCGAGAAACGCTGCGATCTCGATCAGCTTGCACCGGGCATCCATGAAATACAGGTCGAGCACCTGCTGACGTGTCATGCCCGCAGCATGCGCCGCGCACAGGCATCCGTCGAGTGCCCGGGCAAGATGGGCGAAAAGCCGGACAATCCCCCCCTAGGCAACCCACTTCCCTTCCCCCACCCTGACATCGTGGCCGATGTCCCGATCCAGTTCCGTCCGATGCGGCGCGATCCCAGTATCGCGGCCGCGTCCCAACCCGCGCCGGTGCCTGGCCCGAGCCCTGGCGCCACATCCCGTCCCTCGCTCCGGACCCGCCTCATTGTCGATGGCATGACCTGCGGCAACTGCGTCCGCCACGTCACCGACGCCCTCTCGGGAACCCCGGGCGTTTCCGGCGCCACGGTTGATGTGGACACCAACACGGCAACCGTTGATTGGGCGAACGTCGCCACCGCGCGTCCCGAACTCCTCCTCCAAAGGCTTTCCGCAGCCGGGTTCCAAGCCCGCGAATGGATTGCCAAACCCACCGATGTTCCGAACGCAGCCCCGGCCGCCAACCCATGGGCTTCATCCCTGCGCATTGGCCTCCCAGTCGCGGGATTGCTGATGCTGGGTGATTGGGTCTTCGGCCTCGGGCTGAACGCGACGTTCCAGTCCATCTCGTTCCTCGTCGCTGCCGCGATGGTCTGGTTGCTGGGCCGCCGATTTTTCCAGGGTGCCTGGAACCAACTTCGGGTGGGTGGAGCCAACATGGACACCCTCGTGTCCCTCGGCGTCACCGCCGCGATGGGCTACAGCGTGCCCGCGCTGTTCGCCAACCTTCCCGGGCACCTGTTCTTCACCGAGACCGTCACACTCCTCGCCTTCGTCGGCACCGGGCATTACCTGGAACACCGGATGTCCGTGAAGGCGGGAAGCGCCCTGCGCGCCCTTCTCGGCCTCGTTCCGCAAACCGCCACACGGCTCGAACTGTCAGGGAATGAAACCCTCGTTGCCCTCGCCGATCTCGCCCTCGAAGATCGGATCGTCCTCCGCCCCGGCGATCGTATCCCGGTCGACGCCCTCGTCGTGGATGGCACCTCCGCCGTCGACGAATCCATGCTGACCGGCGAGTCGATGCCGGTGGAAAAATCGCCAGGCCAACCGTTGTTCGCGGGCACCTCGAACCGCAATGGACGCCTCGTCGCCTCCGTCACCGCCACCGGCGAAGGAACCGCCCTTTCGCGCATCGCCGATGTCATCCGCCGCGCCCAATCCACCCGAGCCAGCGTCCAACGCCTCGCGGACCGGATCAGCGCCATCTTCGTCCCGATCGTTGTTGGGATCGCGGTGGCCGCCGCCCTGTGGTGGATCCTCGCCCCGGACTCTGCCGCAGCCGCGCATGCCCTCGCCGAACGCTGGCTTTGGCACTCGCACCTTCCCGCCTCCAATTTCGCTGCCGCCGCCGTCGTTGCCTGCGCCGTGCTCGTGATTGCCTGCCCCTGCGCCATGGGACTGGCCACGCCGGCCGCCCTCATGGCCGGCGTCAACAACGCCGCGCGCCGCGGAATCCTCGTCCGCGATGCTGCCGTCCTCGAAACCTGCGGGACCATCGACACCCTTCTCTTCGACAAGACCGGAACCCTGACCCTTGGACAGCCCACTGTGGTCGCATCGGCCAGCTTCGTTCCCTCCCAGCCGGAACCCCAGCCCATGACCGCCGAGATTTCCGATCTCGCAGCGGCCCTGGCCCGACGCTCCGCCCATCCCCTCAGCACCGCCATCGCCCAGGTCGCTCCGGGCGACACCCCGGTCTCGGACTGGACCGAACTCGCAGGCGTCGGACTGCGGGCACGGTGGAACGACCATGTCGTCCGACTGGCATCGATCGGTTCCCTCGCGAAGGAAGGCATCGACACTCGCTCCACGCAGGCCTTCACCAACCTCTGGGCGAAACAGGGAGCCACTCCCGTCTTCCTGGCCATCGACCAGAGCATCGTCGCCGCCTTCGCCCTCCGCGATTCCCTGCGCCCCGAAGCCATCGACGTCGTCCGCCAACTCCGCGCCTCGGGCTACCGTGTGGGAATGCTCTCCGGCGATCATCCGCTCGTCGCCGAAGCCATCGCCCGCGAAGTGGGCATCGATGTCACCATGATCCAGGCCGAGGTCCCGCCGGAGGGAAAATCGGGATATCTCCAGGCCCAACGCGCCGCCGGCCACCGGGTGGCGTTCGTCGGCGATGGCATCAATGACGGCCCAGCGCTCGCTGCCGCCGACCTGGGCATCGCCGTTGCCCGTGCTTCAGACGTGGCCCGCGAGGCCGCTGGAATCGTGCTGCTCCGGACCAATCTTGCCGCGGTACCTGAAGCCCTCGATCTCGCCCGGGCCACCCTCCGCACCATCCGCCAGAATCTCTTCTGGGCCTTCTTCTACAACGCCGCCGCCGTTCCCCTCGCCGCACTCGGCCTCGTGAATCCCGCCCTCTGCGCCGCCGCGATGGGACTCAGCGACCTCATCGTCGTTGGCAACGCCCTCCTGCTCGCCCGCCGCTCCCCTCCCGGGGCACGCCGGGCGTAGACGGAGTTTCCAGTCGCCAGAAGCCAGTTGCCAGATTCCTGCGTACGGACCTCCGGGATCGAACACGGAACAGGAGACTGGGATCTGGAAACTGGGAACTCCCTTGCCCGCCTTCCTAGGACCGAGGTCGGATCCGAAGACGCCCCTCGCCGGACTGAGGTCGGATTCCTCCAACCGGTCTCCACCGGGTAGACCAGACGCCGTCATCCGAAATGAAAACGCACTTCAAATCCGGCATCACGGCAAGCCTGGCAGCCCTCACGCTGGCCTCACCCATCGCCAGCGCGGCCACCCACACCTGGAACGGCACTGGTTTCTTCGGGAACATCACCCGAACCTGGAGCGACCCGTTCAACTGGACCGGAGGCGCCCCCTCCACCAACGAAGCCCCACCGGTGATTCTCGTGTTCCCGGACACCGCCACCGAGAAGCTTTCGACCAATGACCTCGCCGGTCTGGTCGTTGACGAAATCCGGATCACCGGCAGCAACTACACCCTTTTCGGCAAGAACCCGGGAAACATCGTCACGCTCGCCGGCGGTGCGCTGGTGTCCTCGACTGGATCCGGCAACAAGATCCATTCCTCCCTGTCCTTGCAGTTGAGCAGCGGACGAAACATCAACGAGATCTCCGTCGCCACCAACCAGACGCTCCGGATCGAGAGCGTCCTCCGCGGCGCCGGCGGTTTCTCCAAGATCGGCGGCGGCATCCTCGTGCTCGATTCCGTGGTTACGTCCCTCTACTCGGGCACCACCCTCGTCGAAGCTGGCCGTCTCGACCTCAGCGTCGGGATCCTCGCCGGAGCTCCCGCCATCCCCGGCGACCTCGTCATTGGAACCTTCGGCGGGAGTGTCCCGGCTGAGGTGCGCTACCTCGCCGCGGACCAGATCGCCGATGGCGCGAACATCACCGTGAATGACTCCGGGATGCTCCAGACCGCCGGCTTCAACGACATCATCGGGCCCCTCACGCTCAACGGAGGCCGGCTCTACACCGATGGGGCCCTCGTCACACTCTCCGCCGATGTCACCTCCTCCGGTTCGTCCGTCATCGATGGCGCCATCTCACTGGGTACCGCGAACCGCAACTTCACCGTCGCGGACAACTTGTCCGTCTCCGCCGTGATCTCGGGCGCAGAGGGCGTCGGCATCGTGAAGAAAGGCAACGGCCACCTCGCCCTCTCCGGGGCCAATACCTTCAGCGGTGCCGTGGACATCCAGGCGGGCAGCGTCACTGCCGACCACACCAAGGCCTTCGGAACTCCCGCGGGCGGCGTCCGCGTGGAATCCGGCGCCTCGCTCTTCATCGGTTCCTTCAAGGGAATCTCCGGCGAATCACTCTGGATGCGCGGCGGAGCCTCCAATAGCAGCGGCGACCTGTTCTTCGGCAACAACTCGTTCTGGAACGGCCCCGTTCACCTCGAAGGCTTCACCCTGGCAGTCGCCGGAGGCAGCCCGAGTGTGGCGTCCATCAATGGCCCCATCACTGGACCGAGCCGGCTTGCCAAGAGCGGCACCGCACCGCTTTCGCTGGGCGGCAGCGAACCCAATACCATGGGGGGCGGGATCCATGTCGTGAGCGGGGAACTGATTCTCGCGAAGCCCTCCGGAGTCGCGGCCACAGGCGGAAGCATCACCATTGCCCAACCACAAGCCGGGATGCCCACCGGACGGCTTACGTTGAACTCGTCACACCAGATCCCGGACGACCTCAACGTTGTCGTCCTCAAGACTGGCACGCTCGCGATGGGCGCAGGGACGGAAGTCGTCAACGTGATCGAAGGTCGGGGCACGATCCAGATCGGCGGTGGTAGCCTTACGGCAAACTTCACCTCCGCATACCCGAACATCGAATTCGACGGCACGCTGAACGGCACCGCGGGCTCCCTGTTCTCCAAGGCCGGCGCCGGCCGGCTCGCCCTGACTGCCACCGGCGACTATGCCGGCAAGCTTCTCGTCGCCGGCGGCGAGGTCACCCTCAACGGCATCCTCCCCAACGCAACCGTCGAGGTCAGCAACGGTGCCCTCCTGACCGGCGAACCCACCATCGACACGCTCACCGTCAAGTCCGGCGGCACCGTCTCGCCGGGTAAGTTCGGACCCGGCCGCATCATCGTCGACAACGACCTCAATCTGGAGGTTGGAGCCATCTATGACGCCCACGTCAATGGCACCACCGCCGGTACCGGCTATGACCAGATCCGAGTCCAGGACAAGACCACCCTCAGCGGGGCCGTCCTCGATGTCGAGGTCCACAACATCGTGCCGACGGGCCAGGAGATTGCCCTCATCGAGACCCTCTCCGTCCAACTGATCTCAGGCACCTTCGAGGGCAAGCCCGCCAACTCGACCTTCAACACCAGCGCCGGCACTTTCACCGCCAAGTACAACGGCGGAAACGGCAACGAGTTCGTCCTCGTGAGCGGCCAACCGAGCCCGGTCATCACCCAGTTCGCCGGCCAGACCCCGATCATGGAAGGCGCAGTCATGACCCTCAGCGGCGTCTATGAATGGCCCGACCTGCAGGCCACGCTGAAGCTCGTCGTCAACTGGGGCGACGGCACGCCCAACACCACGAACAACGTCACCGGCGGCACCTTTGCCATCGGCCACAAGTATGCCGACGATTCACCGACCGGATCCGCGGAGACCTCCCGCGCGATCACGGCCCATCTCTTCAGCCCGACGGGCATCTCTTCGATCCAGGCCTACGACCCCGTGCTCGTCACCAACCGCGCGCCGGTCTTCTTCCCTGGCCCGCCCAAGGTCCTCGCTTCCGGCGAATCCCTCATCCAATTCATCGAAATCGTCGATCCCGGTGCCGACACCTTCACCGCGTTCGTCGACTGGGGTGACGCCCCGGGCCCCGTGGTTGTCCCGGTCGGCGAAGACCGCAAGGTCCGCCTCGCCCACACCTATCCGGGTGACGGTGTCTACCGCATCAAGATGACGGTCAAGGACGACGACAACGGCGAGTTCACGTGGGAATGGCCGGTCTTCGTGGGCCTCAAGCTCGCCATCGAATCCGCCCCCAACAATCAGGTGAAGCTCTCGTGGAGCAGCCACTTCCCCGGCCTTCTGGTGCAGGCCAACTCGGAGGTTTCCAATTCGGAATGGCAGACCCTCCAGAACACCCCGCAACTCGTCGGCGACCGCTACACGGTTCTCCTCCCGATGGACGACGACCAGCGCCTGTTCCGTCTCATGCGCCCATAGTCCCGCATCCCAGCCTTGAACATGGCGCCGCGGCGAAAGCCCCGGCGCCTTTTTGTTCATCCCGTGCCACCCGGAAGGATAGGTTCCTCGCCGATCTCGCGAGTTCTTCGCTCGACTGACGTCTAGTTGTGACGGGACGGAGACGAGGATGGCGGAATGTTGAGACGCCTTTTTCTTCTGGGAGTGGCCTTGCCCTGTGTAGCCCAACTTCCCGGGCCACGTGAGGAAAACACGTTGCTCCCCAATGGTTGGAAGCTGAGCCCGGCAGGGCGGCACGTGACGACCTCGGATTACGTTCTGGGTCTGACGCCGGCCCCGGATGGCCGAGCACTGATCGGACTCCACAGCGGGTTCAATCCGCACGGCCTCGTCGTCCTGAAGCCAGACGGCTCGGAGATCCGCCAGAAGATTCCCCTGCGCTCGGCGTGGATGGGCCTGGCGTGGAAGCCGGACGGCACAGGCCTTTTCGTTTCCGGCGGGAATGCCAGTGGCGGAAAGAAGCCCGAAACGGCCCCGATCTACGCGTTCAGCTATCACCAAGGGACGCTGGGAACCGAACCCACGGCACGTTTCACAAACTCACTCCCGGGCACCCAGGTCTATTGGGCGGGATTGGCCCATCACCCCCGCCAACCCATCCTGTACGCTGTCAATCGGGGCACCGCGGCCGAACCCGGCCAGGTCGTGGCTTTCGATACCCAGGATGGGCGGATCCTGGGTCAAGTGGGCACCGAAGTGACGCCGTGCGATGCGGTGCTCAATCCCGCGGGCGACACCCTCTACGTCTCCAACTGGTCCAGCCGTTCCATCAGCGTCATCGACACCGCCAGCCTGTCCGTCAAGGCAACCATCCCGGTCGGGGTGAATCCGAATGACCTGTTGCTCGCTCGCGACGGTCGGTTGTTCGTCGCGTGCGGAAACGAGAACTCGGTCTATGTCGTGGATACACGCGAAGGCCGCCCCATTGAAACCCTCCGCACCTCCCTGCATCCACGAGCACCGGTCGGATCGACACCGAATGCCCTCACGCTGGATCGGGACGAGCGGATTCTGTTCGTGGCCAACGCCGACAACCACAACGTCGCCGTGATCCACGTCGGCGAGCGCGAGGAGAGCAACCTTCTCGGGTTCATCCCGACAGCGTGGTATCCGTCCTCGCTGGCCCTGTCCCGGGACGGCCGGACTTTGCACATCGGCAGCGCGAAGGGCCTGGGAGGCTATTCGAACGAGCGGGGACCCCACTCGCCGATCCGCGCCGATGGAGGCACGGCGGGCAAGGGCTCGGTCAAGTCCCTGCAGTCCGGCAGCGTGACCTCGCTCCCCCTGCGCGATCTGCGGCGGAAGCTTCCGGGCTATACGCGCCAGGTGCTCGCCAACACGCCCTATCGGGACGAATTGCTGGCCTCCGCGCGGCCACCCTCCGCCTTGCCGACCATCCTGCCGCGTCAGGTCGGCGTGGGGTCGCCGATCAAGCACGTCATCTACATCATCAAGGAGAACCGGACCTATGATCAGGTCTTCGGCGATCTGCCGCAGGGCAACGGCGATTCCCGCCTGACGCTCTTCGGACGTTCGGTCACGCCCAACCAGCATCGACTGGCCGAGGAGTATCTGTTGTTCGACAACCTCTACTGCGACGCCGAGGTCAGCGTGGATGGGCATTCCTGGTCCAATTCAGGGTACGCCACCGACTTCAATGAAAAGCTCTGGCCTCCCAATTACGGCGGCATCAGCAAGGCTTCCCCGGCTCCGGCACACGTCCCGTCTTCGGGGCATCTGTGGGACCTCGCCGCACGGAAGGGTCTGACCTACCGAAGCTACGGGGAATATGCCGCCCGCACGAGCGACGGCGGGCAGATGGATGCCGCACCCGGGGTGTCCGGACTGGTGGGCCATGTCTGTCCCAAGTTCCGGCTCGCCGGGATGCGGGACACCGACAACGTCCGTGTGTTTCTCGAGGAATTCGAGGAATTCGAGGAGAACTTTGATTCTCCCAAGGCCCAGAAGCGGCTGCCGAACTTCATCGTGATGAGCCTCGGCGAAGATCATACGCAGGGAACCCGCCCGGGCGCACCGACTCCGGTCGCGGCCGTGGCGAACAATGACTGGGCGGTGGGACAATTGGTGGAACGCGTCACGCGCAGCAAGTACTGGCCGCAGACGGCGATCTTCGTCATCGAGGACGACGCCCAGGATGGCGCGGATCACGTCGATGCACGGCGCACCACCGGACTGGTGATCAGCCCGTACAGCCGTCGTGGAATCGTCGACAGCACGCTGTACACCACCAGTTCCATGCTCCGGAGCATGGAATTGCTGCTGGGATTGCCGCCCATGACCCAGCACGACGCGGCGGCAACACCGATGTACCCAGCGTTCGGTGGAACCTTCGATACCACGCCCTACGTCCTGCAACCGCCCCAGGTCGACGTGAATGCCAAGAACACCAAGGAATCCCCCGGTGCCGCAGAGTCCGCCGCGATGGATTTCTCGGATTACGACCTGACCCCGATGCTCGCCCTGAACGAAATCCTCTGGCGCAGCGTGAAGGGCGAGGGTGTCCCGATGCCGCTTCCAGTGCGCGGATTCCACGCCCGGCCTTGAGCCGCGTGCGGTTCAAACGCGATCAACGCGGGGTGGGGAAACCGGGTCGGGCATAGACCATTTCCCCGCCCACGAACGTCGCCTCCACCCGCACGTCCTTGATCGAGGTAGGCGCCACCTTGCGCGGATCCGCGGCCAGCAGGACGAAGTCCGCGAGGAGTCCCGGCCGGATGCTGCCCTTGTCGGACTCCTGCCGCGTGGCATAGGCCCCGCCCACGGTCCACATCCGGAGCGCGGTCTCGACGGACACCTGTTGGGAG
The DNA here is from genome assembly GCA_044356195.1 of Cyanophyceae cyanobacterium. GTDB lineage: Bacteria > Verrucomicrobiota > Verrucomicrobiia > Limisphaerales > UBA9464 > UBA6176. The sequence continues at coordinate 6,809 of JBIKWS010000011.1, read as the reverse complement.
GCGCCGTAGACCTTGCCGGCCGCCGTGGCGCGGGTGACGAGGCTCTGCACCCGGCGCATCGGCTTCGCGGCGCTCACCGGGAAGTCGGAATTGCCTGCCACCACGATCCCGAGCGCGTCGGCCGAGGCGTTGGGATGCATGAAATCCCAGCGCCAGGAGCCGTATTCCTCGAGTTTGTCGCCGTGCTCGTAAATGTAGGAATGCAGCGCGAAGACCACTCCGAGCGCCTTTGCCCGGCGCTGCAGTTCCGGTGGATTCACACTCGCGTGCTCAATCCGGAACCGGTGATCCGAAAGCGGACGGGCCGTGAGGGCACGCTCGAAGGCGTCCAGCACCATGGCGATCTCGCGGTCGCCGTTGGCATGGACCGCGGGTTGGAGTCCTGCCCGGTGGATCCGCAGGATCAGGGCGTCCAACTCGTCCTGACTCCGCGCAGGCGGGATCCCGAAATAGTCCCGCTGGCCGTTGGCCGGATTGATCCGGTCGTACGGCTTCGACAGCCAGCAGGTGCGACCCGAAAGCGAGTTGCCATGCACCACCTTGATGCCAGCCAATCGCACCCAGTCGTTGCCCCATCCGGATTGGAGGCCCGCGGCTTCCATCCGGTCGAGATAGGCAGCCTGCATGAGGACGTTCACCCGGATCCGGGGCTTTCGACGCGCCAGGTCCTGATAAATCCGAAGCCGTTCCGGGGTGCCGGCGGCGTCGGTGATGCTCGTGATGCCCTCCGCCAGAAAGTTGTCCAGGCATCGCTGGTAGGCGTCCAACTGCTCTTCCCAGGCCGGCTCGGATGTCTTGGGCCCCGCAGCTTCAACCAACCGGAGGGCCGGCGGCTCACGAAGCAACCCGTTCGGCTCCCCGTCGTCGCGCCGTCCGAGGCTGCCGCCCGCAGGATCCGGGGTCTCTGCCGTCAACCGCGCGGCCTTCAACACGACGCTGTTCACGGCCCAGAGATGACCGCTCGAGTGCCGCAGCAGGATCGGATGCTGGGTGCTGATTCCATCGAGCAGGTCGCGATCCGGGTGTCCCCCCAGCTTCGTGTCCTGGTAGTTGAAGCCACGGACCCACTGCCCGGGAGGCGTCCGCTCGGCCTTGCGCCGAAGGGCCGCGACCGCCGCAGCCCGGTCCGGGACGCGCTCGGGATCCAGGTCGACTTCCGCGTGGATCGAATCCTCCGGGTATTCGGCACGCGGGTGCAGGTGGGCGTCGTTGAATCCCGGCACCAGGGTACGTCCCCCGGCGTCCACCACCCGGGTGTTCGGACCCCGCAACGCCAGCACCTCCGTGTCGGTTCCGATCGCGACGATCCGACCCTGCAGGACGGCCACCGCCTCGGCGACGAGGTTGGTGGGATCCTGGGAGAGCACCACGGCGTGATGAATGATCAGGCTGGGTGAAGTGATCGCCGCCGAGGCCTCGCCCAGGGAGATCAGCAATCCGAGGGAAAGGGCCAACAAACGGGTGGCGCGGGCAATGAACATTCGAGGCATTTGACGAAAGTCTGATCCCGCCCGGATCGGGCGGCACGCAACGTTCAGGCAACGGGAATGAGGATCCCCACCTTCCCCCATGCCGCGTTCACCGACGTGTTGAAGGACAGGAAGGAGACGTTCCCGCCGCTGGGTGGGGCGAGTCGGGCGAGTCGATCTCGGTGAAGAGCCAAGCTTTCGAATAGGCCCACCAGCGTTTGGCGGTCGCTTCGGAGATTCCGAGGACTTCGGCGGCTTCGGCGGTCTTCAGGCCGACAAAGTAGCGCAGCTTGACCAACTCGGCGTGTTTCGGTTCGACCGCAGCGAAACGATCGAGGGCGTCGTTGAGGGCGAGCAACCGGTCGTCCGGCATGGGACCTGCAATCTCGATGTTGTCGGCGTCGAGATGCTCGGCACCTGAGCCGCGGCGTTGGCGCCTTTTGCGCCGGGCACGGTCGATCAGGATTCGGCGCATGGCCTCGGCTGCGGCTCCGAAGAAGTGGGCGCGGTTCTGCCATGATTGCGCGGGCGCATCCACCAACTGGAGCCATGCCTCGTGGACGAGGGCGGTGGCCTGAAGCGTGTGGCCGGCGGGTTCACTGGCCATTTTGTGCGCGGCCAGCCTCCGCAGTTCCTGATAGACCGTCGGCAACAGTTCATCTGTGGCCCCGGCCTCGCCCCGTTCGATGGCGGTGAGGATACGGGTCACGTCGATCATGGCGGAGTGGGTGACGCATCCACGATCTGGACGTGGATCGACGGGTTTGTCCCGGGCGGCAAAGTCGCAGCAAGCGGCGGGGGATAATCCGGCCAGTTCCAATCAAGGTTCATTTCCTTCAGGCGGCTGCGGATGGCACGCAGGTCCCAACGATGGATGACACCCGCGTAGCGGGCGGCCACGACGAGCTGCGTGGCGTCGGGCGTGAAGCCCATCCAGGTGGAAAGGTCGCCCTGCGGATCTTCAAGCCGGGCCACGGTGCGCCCGGATGCAACCTCCTTGAGATGGATGACCCCCGGTGCCATTTCCAACGCCATCATCTTTCCGTCTGCCGTGAAGGCGACGTGGCCCGGAAAAAGGCCGGGCTCGCGCGGCATCCGTCGGGTCACAGCAAGCGAAGCCAGGTCGTGGCAGGTGAACTCCCGGTCGCGGGCCACGATCAGCTCGCGGTTGTCCGGAGTGAAAAAGACCAGGGCAGACGATCCCGTTTCCAGCTCCTGGATCAGCGTGCCGCTGGCCGCTTCCCAGACGTTCACGCGATCCGAATGCCAGCCACTGGTGGCCAGCCGGGATGCGTCCGGGCTCAGGGCGACATAACCCGCCAGATCATGGTGCATGGCGGCGCCTCGCACCGATTCCGTGACGAGATCGAGCTGCACGCACTCGCCTTCCTCTTCGCCCACCACAGCCAACGTCCGGTCATCGCGACCCTTGACCATCCGCATGGGGGCGAACGGCAGGGTCACCGGATGAAACGGACCGATCTTCAATCCGCCTTCAAGTTCCGCATCGACGGCGATTGGCCAGCGCCTCAATCCGTCAATCGCTCCGCAGGTCAGCAGGTCACGGCCATCCGCCCGGAAGAGGGCGCACGTTGTGTTGGCCATTTGAAGCCAGGCAACCTCGCGGCCTCGCGCCACGTCCCAGAGACGCACCCCGTCCGAGGCAGCCAAGGCCAACAGGGTGCCATCAGGACTGATGTCCCCTTCCCGCAACGTGCTTTCGCCCTCGCGGAACATGTTGAGAAACGTGTGATACTCCTGGCTTGGAACGATGCTCCAGAGCTGCGCCTGGTCGTCGTCCATCCGAAGCACTCCCGCCCATCGACCTTCCCGACTGAACCCCGTCCATCGGGCAGGAAGTCGCATCAACATCCGACCCGGGGATGGCTGCCACAACCGCATGGAGCCGTCCCACGACATCGAGGCGAGCAGCCCGCTCCCGCAATGGAACTGCAGGAAGTTGATCTGCTGGGAGTGGCCTTCCAGGACCGCCACGGTGCGCTTCTCCTTCACATCCCAAACATGGATGCGCGCATCGGAACCGCCCGTCGCGAGCAGTTCTCCATCGGGATGCCACGCAACGACCGTCTGGCTGCTGGTTCCCGTGGGCAGGCTGGCCATGAGTCCTCCGTCGTCCGGGTTGTAGATCGAGAGGGTGTTCGTGTCCTGATAGCCCAGCGCCAGCCTTCGGCCGTCCGGATGGAAATCCATCGAGTGAACGCGGTCCGGCACCCGCCAGCGGCGGCCTGCTTCGCCGGTGCTCAGATCGAAACTGGTGATCCAGTCGTCCTGCCCAACCGCCAGCCGGCGGCTGTCCGGGCTGAAAGCCAACAAGGTGCACTGTTCGGGAGGATGTTTGAAAATCGGTTCGCCGCTCTCCCACCGCCACAAGTCCAGGCGGCCCTTGTTGTCGAGAGCGGCCAGAAGGCGTCCATCCGGGCTGAACTGGAATTGCAGGATGGCCGCGCCGGCAGCAATCAGGGCGACCGGTTTCAAACGCTTCAGCTCACGGTTCTCCGGAATGCTGCGGATGCTGATGATGCTGTCCGGCCCCAGACCGGCGTAGTGCCGGTAGGACGAATCGAAAGCCACGGCCTTGAAGTCCGCGTTCCAACCCCTCCAGACCGGCCCGTGCTCGACATCGGTCAGGGCCATGGCCGCCATGGCATTGTCCCTGACTTCTGGCGACGGGTGGATGCTCGCCGCCTCCGTCAGGGCGGCGAGGCTTTCCAGGCGTTGGCCCTTCTGGCGGCTGTTGCGCCGCGCCTGCGCCTGGCTTTGCAGGGAAACGAAGAGCTGCTCGCGCGCCCGTTCCTCGCTGCCGCGTGCGGCTTCCAGCGCCATGCCTCGTTCGCGCAAGGCATCGTCCTTCTGGTTTCGTTCGTGGCGGATGCGGGCGTTGCTTCTCGCAAGAGTCACCACCGCCACGAGCAATGCTGTCAGCACAATGGAGGCCGAGACCAACACGCCGCGGTTTCGCTGTGCCAGCTTTTGCAGCAGATACATCCCGCTGGGCGGCCGCGCGGCGATTGGCTCGTGGTCGAGGTGGCGTTGGATGTCCGCCGCGATGCCGTGGGCCGAGTCGTAACGCCGGGCGCGGTCCTTCTCCAGGCACTTCATCACGATCCAATCGAGGTCCCCCTTGAGCTGGTGCAACTGGTCCTGTAGCCGCCGTGAAAGGGCGGTTTCCTCGTTGCCTCCAGAGGTCCGCCTCGTTGCCTCGGCGGCGCCCAGCGCCTGCGTTAACCGTGTGGAGGGCTTGGGCGGCTGTGTTTCGCGGATCGTGCGCCGCATCTCATCGAGCCCGGAGCGGAGCAATTCTTCTCCGTCGAAAGGCGTTTTACCGGTCAGCAGTTCATAGAGCAGGACACCAAGGCTGTAGATGTCGCTCCGCGTGTCCACGTCCACGCTGCTCATCTCCGCCTGCTCGGGACTGGTGTAGGCCGGCGTGCCGATGAACGAGTGGAACTGCGTGAACAGCGTCTTGTCCGTGAGCCGCTGGCCGGTCGCCTTGGCGATGCCGAAGTCGATCACCTTGGGCACGGGAACACCGTCGTTGACCGTCACGAGGATGTTCGAGGGCTTGAGGTCGCGGTGGATGATGCCCTTCTGGTGTGCGTGCTGGATGGCCTGGCACACCTCGATGAAGAGCCGGAGCCGTGCCTCGGTCGTGAGCCGCGCTTCAACACAGAACTCGGTGATGCGGACGCCACGCACCAGTTCCATGACGAAGTAAGGCCGCCCGGCCGTCGTCGCCCCGCCGTCGAACACCTTGGCGATGTTCGGATGATCCATCAGCGCCAACGCCTGCCGCTCGGCCTCGAAGCGGGCGATGACCGAACGCGTGTCCATGCCGGGTTTGATGACCTTGAGCGCCACGCGGCGGCGCACCGGTTCCTCCTGCTCCGCCATGTAGACCACGCCGCAGCCGCCCTCGCCGATCTTCTCCAGCAGCCGGTAGCGGCCGATCCGGTCGCCGGGCTTCTCGCTGAGTTCCTTTGCGGAAGCGGTGCAGTCCTCCTCTCCTCGCAACCCCGTGGGCGGCTGTTCCAGAAAGGTTCCGGCGACCTCCGTCGAGCGAAGCAGCGCTTCGACGCGACCGCGCAAGGTCCCGGCCGTCCCACAAGCCCCGTCGAGATACGCCGTGCGGGCCTCGGGCGAAGTGCACTGGAGGGCTTCGGCGAAGACCGCCTGTTCCTGCGCCGAACGCATCATCGAGTCAGGCTCATCGCCCATTCATCCGCCATAGGAGGGCAAACCGGCCCCCAGCGCACGGAAAGAGCGAAAAAGAAGATCGCGTGAGCCTTTCCGTCGGGATTTGGCGCATGACGGGGTGGAACAGGGCCGAATCATTGAGAAACCCCATGAATACGACGAAGCGTTCACGATTCCGGTCCAACCGCGCCGGCTCACATCCCTTTCAAGATGGGGTGCTCCGCCTGATCACTCTATTGTGCGCGCTCGCGTTCTGGCCGGGATCGGCCTTCGCCCAAGGCGGCAGCGCCACACTGCTCACTACCTTCACCAATCCCACCCCGGCAAGCAGCGACGCGTTCGGTTCTTCGGTGGCGGCGTTCGGCAGCGATCGGTTGCTCATTGGCGCGGACGGTGGCAGGGCCGCGTATCTCTTGAGCACCAGCGGCACGTTGCTGACAACCTTTACCATCTCCGACCCGGCGGCTTCTGGGTTCGGCTATCCGGTTGCAGCCGTGGGAGGCGATGGCGTGCTCATCGGTGCCTATAGTTACGGCACCACGGCCCAGAACGGGCGGGCCTATCTGTTCAGGACCAACGGCAGCTTGCAGACCACGTTCACCAATCCCGCCCCCGCGACCGTGCAAGCCTTCGGCCTGGCCATCGCCTCCATGGGGAACGACAGGGTGCTCATCGGTGGCTTACCGAACCGCAACAATCCAGCGCCGTATCCCGGGGGCGTCTTTTTGTTCACGACCAACGGCACGTTGCTCGCCACATTCAACAATCCCGCTCCGGCCTTCGGCGAGAGGTTCGGCCTGTCGGTGGCGGCGGTGGGAAGCGACCGCGTGCTCATCGGCGCGGTGGACAACAACACGGGCGCAACCCGGGCCGGGGTGGCCTACCTGTTCAACACGAATGGCGCGCTGCTGTTGACCTTCACGAATCCAGTCCCGGTGGCCAGTGACAATTTCGGCTGGTCGGTGGCCGCGGTGGGAAACAACCGGGTGCTCATCAGCGCCATTGACGACGGGTCGGTGAGGGGTGGCGGAGCCGCCTATCTCTTCAGCACCAACGGCACCTTGCTAACCACCTTCGCCCATCCCACCCCGACGGCCCGCGACAGTTTCGGCTCGTCGGTGGCGG
>JBIKWS010000322.1:0-5138 GCA_044356195.1 Cyanophyceae cyanobacterium | reverse complement strand
ACCCCAGCTCGGCATCCTCGCCCTTCAGGAGTTCCTGCCCAAGGCCGACACCGCCACCGTCTCCGCCATCCTCCTCCAACAGGCCTCCATCCAGCTCAAGCAACTCGCCGATCCCAAGGGGGCCCGCGACTCCCTCCAGCGCGTCTGCGACGATTACCCCGGCACCGAGGTCGCCCGGCTCGCATTGCAGCAAATGGCCCATCTCCCGACCGAGGCCTGGCTCCAGGGAAATCCCCTCGGCGATCGCGAGAGCCTCCCCGTCGTCCAGCACTCCGTGAAGATCGGCCTCGTCGCCGATCACGGCGCTTCGATGCTCCGTCCTGAGCGCACCGCGGAGGAGCGTTCGCAGGAACTCGCCCTGCGCCTCGTCGAATGCCCGACCGATGACGAGGCCCGTGAAAAACTCGCCCGCCTCTACATGGACGAACTCGGTCGCCCTGATCTCGCCCATCAGGAACTCGAAACCCTCATCGCCACGCCCGGCCAACGCGATCGCGACGTCGTCCGCTGGATCAACCTCACCGCCGACGCCCACCTCAAGAGCCCCGAGGGCATCGAAGGCGCGCGCCTCGCCCTCCAGCGGATCATCGAGCGTTTCCCGACTTCCGCCGGCGCCCAACTCGCCTCGCAACGGTTGTCCGTCATCCAACGCGACATTGCCGTCCACCGTACGGAACAGACCCTCAAGCTTGGCCCGCACCTCGGAAACATCGGGCTCGCGACGGAACGCCGATTCTCCGCCAAACGAGCCCATCTCCCCGGACTCCTTCCCGATCCCGAAGCCGAGGAACCCGCCCCACCCGCCGCGTGATACCGTTCCCTGCCGTGTCCGAATCCTTGAAGCATCTCCTTCGCCGCAGCCTCTGCCTCACGTGCTGCATTGTCTGGTTCTGGCCCCTCCCGGAACGGGCAGCAGCAGCTCCGGACGCCTCGGGTCACTGGGCCTTCCAACCTGTCCGCACTGCGCCCGTCCCCACCGTCCGCAACACCGCGTGGCCCCGGACCGAGATCGACGCCTTCATCCTCGCCCGACTCGAAGCCGCCAATCTTTCGCCCGCCCCACCCGCCGAAGCTCGCACCCTCCTGCGCCGGTTGACCTTTGATCTCACCGGACTCCCGCCAACGCCTCAACAAGTCGAGTCCTTCGAGGCGGAGCTCACGCAAGACCGCGAAGCCGCCATCGCCCGCTGCGTCGATCGTCTCCTCGCAAGTCCGGCCTACGGCGAGCGCTGGGGCCGCCACTGGCTCGACGTCGCCCGCTTTTCCGACACCAAGGGTTACGTCTACGGCCGAGAGGAACGCCGCTTCATCCACGCCACCGCCTACCGCGACTGGGTCATCCATGCGTTCAACACCGACCTGCCCTACGACCGTTTCCTCCAACTCCAGATCGCCGCCGACCAACTCGTCGCCACGGATTCCCCGGACCTCGCCGCGATGGGCTTCCTCACCATCGGCCGGCGTTTCCTGGGCGTCACCCACGACATCATCGACGACCGCATCGACGTCGTCACACGCACCACCCTGGGTCTCACCGTCACCTGCGCCCGCTGCCACGACCACAAGTACGACCCCATCCCCACCGACGACTACTACTCGCTCTACGGCGTGTTCCATGGGGCCGACGACCTTCCCGTCGCCCTCGGATCCGTTGCTGACTCCGTCGCCAACGAGCGTCTCCAGACCTACCACACGAAGCAGGCCCAACGCCTCGGCGAAGCCAACGCCCGCCTCCGCGCCCGCCTCGCCGATTACCTCGTCGCCCAACTCGAACTCCAGAACTACCCCGAGGAAGGCTTCGAACAGATCCTCGCCGACGGCGACATCATCCCGCACTCCGTCCGCCGCTGGCGTGACTTCCTGCGCCAGTCCAAGGGCACCCAGCATCCGCTCTTCGAACCCTGGCATCGCCTCGCCGCCATCGAACCGCGGGAGGGTCCCGCGTTCGCTGAACAGGCCCACGCCATCCTCGCACCGCTGCGCCCCGATCCCCGATTCAACGAACGCGTCCGCCACGCCTTCCAACAACCGGTCGCCTCGATGCGCGACGTCGCCGCCCGTTACGGGGAGATCTTCCGGTCCGCCGAAGCCGAGTTCGACGCTGCCTCCAAGGCCTCCCCAGCCACCGCACCTCCGGCAGCCGTTGCTCAACTCCGCGATTTCCTCCATTCGCCCGAGTCGCCCACCACCGTTCCCGACACGGCCATCGTCAACATCGAGTACTACCTGCCGACGCCCGTCTGCGAGGAGCTCAACAAGCTCCGCGCCGACGTCGACCGACGCTGGATCGAAGTTGCCCAACCCGCCGCATTGATCCTGCGCGACCGCCCGGCCCAACCCAACCCGCGCGTCTTCCGCCGAGGCAGCCCGTCGCAACCCGCCCACGAGGTTCCACGTCAGTTCCTCCGTCTCCTCGCCGGCCCCGGGCGTCGCCCATTCGCCCACGGAAGCGGTCGCCTCGAACTCGCTCACGCCATCACCTCCCCCACGAACCCGCTGACCGCCCGCGTGCTCGTGAACCGCGTCTGGCAACACCACTTCGGCCACGGCCTCGTCGACACCCCCAGCGATTTCGGTCTGCGCGCCCAACCTCCTTCGCACCCCGAACTCCTCGACTGGCTGGCCCAGCGCTTCATCACCGACGGCTGGAGCCTCAAGAAGCTCCACCGCCACATCCTCCTCAGTGCCGTCTACCAGACCGCGCACGGCCCCGCGCCGGAAGCCGATCCGAACCACCGGCTCCTCGCGTCATTTCCTGGCCGTCGACTCGAGTTCGAACAGGTCCGAGATGCCATGCTCGCCGTGTCCGGCGAACTCAGCCTCGCCCAGGGCGGAAAATCCGCCGACCTCCTCGACGCCGCCAACCGCCGCCGGACCGTCTACGCCTTCGTCGATCGTCAGTTCCTGCCGGGCGTTCTCCGCACCTTCGACTTCGCCAACCCCGACCTCCACGTCGCCGTCCGTCACGAGACCACCGTCCCGCAGCAGGGACTCTTCTTCCTCAACGGCCCGTTCGCCGCGCAACGCGCCCGTGAACTGGCCCGAGCTTCCGACGGCCTCGCCGCCCCGGACCGCATCCACCGCCTGCACCTGTCCCTCTTCCAACGCAAGCCGACCGAAGCCGAGGTCGCCACCGGCCTTCGCTTCATCCAGCAGGCGCTCGAATCCGACGCGCTCCGTGGCAAAACTCCCGAACATTCGCCCTGGCTCCACGGCTTCGGCGAATACGATGAATCTGCGAAACGCCTGAAGTCGTTCAAAACCCTGCCCCACTTCACCGGCACCGCATGGCAAGGTGCCGAAACGCTGCCGGGCGGAGAAACGGGTTGGGCCCAACTCACAGCCACCGGCGGTCACCCAGGAAACACACGCGCCTTCGCCTGCATCCGCCGTTGGACCGCGCCGCGCGCGGCCACCGTTTCGTTCTCCGGAACGCTCATTCACGAACCGACTGAGGGCGACGGCGTCCGCGCCTTCGTCCTCTCCAGTCGTCACGGCACCGTGGCCTCCGCCTCGGTCCACCACGGCCGCGCCAATCTCGCCGTTGGTTCCCTGAACGTGGAAGCCGGCGACACCCTCGACTTCCTCGTCGATATCGGCGCAGGCCTCGGCTACGACCAATTCCTCTGGAACCCCGTGATCACCTCCGACTCCAGCACGTGGGAAGCGGCCCGCGGGTTCTCCGGTCCCGGCAATTCCACCCAGCCGCTCAACCCGTGGGAGCAATACGCCCACGTCCTGCTCCTCACCAACGAGTTCGCCTTCGTCGACTGAACTCCGCCACGCCCATGAACCCGTTCCATTCCCGCCGCGACTTCCTCCGCCGATCCGGCATGGGCCTGGGTGCGCTGTCCCTCGCGACGCTCGGCACCTCCGCATCCTCGCCGGCTCCTGCCCCTTCACCGCTCGCGCCCCGCGCCCCGCACTTCGCGCCGCGCGCCAAACGCGTGATCCACTTCTTCCTCAACGGCGGCCCATCCCACGTCGACACCTTCGATCCAAAGCCCGCCCTCACGCGCTACGCCGGCCAGCCCATCCCCGGCGAATACCTCCGGACCGAACGAAAGACCGGAGCCGCCTTCCCTTCCCCATTCCCTTTCCGCCGGTATGGCCAAAGCGGCCTCGAAATCTCCGATCTCTTCGCGCGGACCGCCGCCCACGCCGACGACATCGCCGTCATCCGCTCCATGCACGCACAGGTCCCGAACCATGAGCCCTCCCTGATGCTCATGAACTGCGGCGACAGCGTCCAGGTGCGCCCCTCCTTCGGCGCGTGGACGCTCTACGGACTCGGCAGCGAGAACCAGAACCTGCCCGGATTCGTCGCTATGTGCCCCGGCGGCATGCCCATCAAGGATTCGGAGAACTGGCAGTCCGCCTTCCTGCCCGGTGTCTTCCAGGGAACGTTCGTCGATCCCCAGCACCGCGAGGTCGCCAAGCTCATCGAACACATCCGCAGCCCCCACGCCGACGTCCCCACCCAGCGCCGTCAACTCGATCTCCTGCAGGAATTGAACGCCGCCCACCAACGCCAGCGCGGCAACGACCCGCGCCTTGAGGCCCGCATCCAGTCCTTCGAGCTCGCCTTCCGCATGCAACTCGAAGCCTCCGACGCCTTCGACATCCAACGCGAACCCGCCCACATCCGCGCCGCTTACGGTGACACCGTCCACGGCCGCCAGACCCTCATCGCCCGACGCCTCCTCGAACGGGGCGTCCGCTTCGTCCAACTCTGGCACGGAGCCGGCCAACCCTGGGATCACCACGACAACATCGAGGGCAACATCCGCACCCACTCCAACGACATCGACGGCCCCATCGCCGCCCTCATGACCGACCTGAAGCAACGTGGCCTCTTCGAGGACACCCTCATCCTCTGGGGCGGCGAGTTCGGTCGCACTCCCTCCGTCGAACTCGGCGACGGCGGCAAGTCCAAGCTCGGCCGCGACCACAACCACTACGGGTTCTCCGTCTGGATCGCCGGCGGCGGTGTCCGCGGCGGGACCGCTTATGGGGCCACCGATGAATTCGGGTTCCGCGCCGTCCAGAACCGCACCAGCGTCCACGACCTGCACGCCACCCTCCTTCACCTCCTTGGCTTCGACCACGAACGACTCACCTATCGCCAGGCCGGTCGC
>JBIKWS010000321.1:0-5144 GCA_044356195.1 Cyanophyceae cyanobacterium | reverse complement strand
CCCGCACGTCCACCTCTGGGCCATCGCCTCCCAGCGCAACGCCACGGGTGGCACCGCCCTCAACAACGCCTACCGCCGTTGCACCCTCGTCTACGGCAACACCCGTGTGATCTACAACGCCGTCTTCCGGGACAAGGGCAGCCCCTTCCACAGCGGCAGTGGCGACCTCACCGCACGCGCCCCAGACGATGAGAAGCTCCACGGCGTCAGCGAACGCCTCTTCTCCAGGACCGGGAACGGAGGTACCGAGGAAACCGCCCTCCGCGGTCGCGTCTCCGCGTGGATCGCCTCCCAGATGGGCGTGCCCTCCCTCAGCGGCAAATACCAGTTCCTCTACGTCAACGGCACCAGCTTCGCAAACCTCGTCGAGGATCAGGAGGAACCCGACCACCGCTACGCCGAACACCACCAACCGGACAACGTCGACGGCGATCTCTACAAGATCTCGATCTGGTTCGAGTTCACGGACGGCAACACCCAGTTCAACGCCACCCAGGCCACGATGGAACGGTTCCTGTCCAACAACCAACTCAAGCTCACCCGCTACCGCTGGAATTGGGAACGCCGCGCCCAGCAATTCCCCGAGAGCAATTACCAGACGATCTTCGACCTCGTCACCGCCCTCAACTCCCCCGCCGATGCCGGCTTCGTGGATCGTGTCCTCCAGCAGGCCGACGTCGACCAGTGGATGCACGTCTTCGCCTTCCATCGCGTCACCGGCAACTGGGACTCGTGGACGTACAACGTCGGACAGAACATGTACCTCTACCGCCAGCCCGGCCGTGGCGCGATCCTGCTGCCCTGGGACATCGACTTCGTCCTCGGACTCGGGGAAGGCACCGGAGCCGCCCTCTGGGGCGGACAGGACCCGGTGATGAACACCCGCTTCTTCAACAACCCCACGTTCCGCCGCATGCTCTGGCGCGCCCTTGCCCGCGCCGCGGAAGGTCCCATGCAGGCCCAGAACTTTGCGCCTGTCATCGATGCCTACCGCGCTGCCCAACTCCAGAACAACGTCACCGGCATCACCAGCACCGCCTCCATCACCAACTACCTCAACGGCCGACGGACCTATATCCTCAACCAATACCGCGCCGCCGACGCCGCGAACTTCGCCATCACCTCCAATGGCGGCGCCGACTTCACGGCCGGCACCCCCACGGTCAACCTCACCGGCACGGCCCCATTCCGCGTCGCCACCATCGCTGTCAACGGGGTCTCCCTGCCCGTCACGTGGACCGGCTTCACCACCTTCTCGATCAACGTCCCGCTCACCGGCGCCACCAACGACCTCCGTCTTGTCGGTCTCGACCGCAACGGTCAACCGCTCGCCGACATCGACACCGTCCGGGTCCTCTACCCGGGTGCCATCCCGCAAGCCCGCGACTGGGTCGTGATCAACGAAATCCACTATAACCCCGACCTCGGCGGCACCTCGTTCATCGAACTGCACAACCGCAACACCACCGTCCCCTTCAACCTCGCCGGCTACCGCCTCGACGGCATCGGCTATACCTTCCCGACCAACGCCACCATCGCCGCCAACGGTTACCTCGTGCTCGCCGCAGACCGCGCCGCCTTCGCCGCTGCCTTCGGTTTCGGCATTCCGGTCTTCGATGAATTCAACGGCAACCTCGACAATGACGGCGAACGACTCCGTCTCGTTCCTGCCGATTCCGAAATCACCTTCAGCAATGTCCGATACCTTGACCGCACGCCTTGGCCAGCGGCCGCCGACGGCTTCGGCCCGTCGCTCCAATTGATCGATCCCGCCCAGGACACCCGGCGTCCCGCCAACTGGGCCGCGACGGCAACCAACGCCCCCAATCGAGTCACCCCCGGAGCCGTCAACGCCACCCGCGCAACCCTCCCCGAGTTCCCGTCCGTCTGGATCAATGAAGTCGTTCCGGAACCCGCCGCCCCGATCCTCGACAACGCCGGCGAACCGTCCCCGTTCATCGAACTCTTCAACGACGGTCCCGTCTCCACCACGCTCACCGGGCTCTTCCTCTCGGACACCTTCGCCACGCCCAACCGCTGGCCCTTCCCCAGCGGTCTTTCCATTCCCGCCGGCGGATTCCTCCGCGTCTGGCTCGATGGTGAACCCGCGGAGACCGTGCCCGGCCACCTTCATGCCAGCTTCCGGCTCCCTGCCGGTTCCGGCCGTGTCGTGCTCTCCCGACTCCAGGGCACGCCCGCCGCTCCGGCGATCCTAGACTGGGTCGACTACTCGGCCCTGCCCCCAGGCCGCGGCTTCGGATCCGTCCCCGACGGCAATCCCTACGCCCGTCGCCCCCTCTACGGGATCACGCCCGCCGCCGCCAACGACCCGTCGGTACCCGCCCTGAATGTCGTCATCAACGAGTTCCTCGCCCAGAACACCGCTGGCATCGCCGATCCTGCCGATGGCGATTTCGATGACTGGATCGAACTCCACAACGTCGGCACCGCCCCCGCCGATCTCTCCGGATACTTCCTCACGGACAACCTCACCAACCGGACCGCATCGATCCTTCCGCCTGGCACCGTGATCCCGGCAGGCGGGTTCCTGCTGGTCTGGGCCGATGGCGAGACCAGCCAGACCGACGTCCCGAACCGCCAGTTCCACGCCGGGTTCAGCCTCTCACGCAATGGCGAACAGGTCGGTCTCTTCGCTCCCGATGGCTCGCTCATCGACGGTCACACCTTCGGCCCGCAAACCAACAACATTTCCACCGGCCGTTACCCGGACGGTCCCGATGGCCAGTGGATCGCCCTCGAGGCGCCGTCGCCCGGGAACGTCAATTTCATCCCCGGCGGCAACCTCCCACCGCGGTTCACGCTACTACCCCTCCAGGTCATCCCCGAGGAATCCGCATGGACCCTCCAGATCCTTGCCACGGATCCGGACGCCGGCCAGACACTCCACTTTGCCCTCGGGGCCGACGCCCCCTCCGGCGCAGACATCAATCCGACCACCGGCCAACTGAGGTGGTCCCCCACCGAGGCCCAGGGCCCCGGCCTCTTCACCTTCACGGTCCGCGCCACCGATTCCGGCACGCCTCCCCGCACCGGCAGCCTCCGTCTGCAGGTGCAGGTCACCGAAGCCAACCGTGCGCCGACGCTGGCCCTCATCCCTGCTGAAACCATCGGCGAAGGTGCCCTCCTCAACGTCAACATTGCCACCACCGCGTCGGATCCGGACCTGCCTCCGCAATCCCTGACCTACGCGCTCGTCGGGAACATCCCCGTAGGCGCGTCCATCGATCCGACGACCGGTCGCCTGTCCTGGATCCCCATCGAATCGCAGGGCCCCGGCAACTTCGAACTCACCGTCGAGGTCACCGACAACGGCATCCCTCCGGCGTCCTCCACGCGGTCCTTTCAGGTCCGCGTCGACGAGGTGGACAATCCCCCAAGCTTCGCACAACCCGCGCCGCAGGAGGTGGAGGAAGGTTCCCAACTCTTGATGACCCTCACGGCCTCCGATCCCGACGGCGCCGCCGTCCGATACTCGCTCCAGAACGAACCACCCGCCGGCCTCACCCTCGATCCGGTCACCGGCGAGATCCGCTGGACCCCAACCGAGGAACAGGGCCCGGGAACCTACCCGCTGATCGTCCGCGCCACCGAACAATCAGCCCTCGCGCAAACCGCCCAGGCCACGTTCTCCATCCTCGTCCGCGAGGCCAATACCGCACCCACCCTCGCGCCTTTGCCCACGATCACGCGCATCGAGGGCGACATCATCGAACTCACCGCCATTGCCGCCGACACCGACCTGCCGCCGCAGTCCCTCACCTTTGCCATCGACGGCACCCCGGCGGGCAAGGCCTCGATCGACCCGACAACCGGCAACCTCCGCTGGGAACTTCCCGCCGACTCCGGCGCCACCAACCTCTCGCTCACCTTGCGTGTCAGCGACGACGTGTTCCCGCCGCTGCAGGCGACCCGCACCCTTGAAGTCCGGGTGCTCCCCCGCTTCAAGGTCGTCCTCTCTGAGATCATGAACCGCCCCGCAGTCAGCGGAGCCGCCTACGTCGAACTCATCAACGCGTCCGGTGTCACCGCGTGGGATCTCTCCGGAACCCGGCTCGTGGGACGCGCGTTCACCCATACCTTTCCAGCCGGCACCCTCCTCCAACCCAGGACCACCCTGTGCGTCGTCGCCAACACGACCGCGTTCCGCACCGCCTACGGAACCGCGCCCGCGATCTCGGGCCCCTGGGCCGGCACCATCGGGGCGGATGGCGACGATCTCCAACTGCTCGCCAGCTCCGGTGAAATCCTCGATCGCGTGATCTTCACCAGCGGTGCCCCGTGGCCCGCTCAACCCGCCCAAGGGGGCGTTGCCCTCCAGCTCATCGATCCCGCGCAGGACAATGCCCGCGCCGGCAACTGGTCCGCGGTCGCCGCCTTCAACGGCCCCCGACAGCCCGTGGCGTACACCTCGATCTGGCGTTACCTCGACTCCGGCGCGCCCGTCGGCAGCTGGACCACTCTCAACTTCGACGACAGCGGCTGGCGTTCCGGAGGCGGGCTCCTCTACAACGAAGGCTCGGCGCTCCCGGCACCCAAGACCACCCAGATCACCCTGGGCCAACGCAGCTACTTCTTCCGGACCACGTTCGTCCTGCCTGCACTACCGCAGAACGCGACCCTCTCCCTGTCCCACATCATCGACGATGGCGCCGTGTTCCACCTCAACGGCACGGAGCTGACCCGGTTCAACTTCGCCGCGTCCACGATTATCACCCCGACCAGTTTCGCCGAGACGAGCGTCGACAACGCCCTGGTCTCCGGTCCGTTCATCCTGCCCGCCTCACTCCTCCGACAGGGCACCAACGTCCTGGCCGTCCAGGTCCACCAGATCAACGCGACCAGCTCGGACATCGTCTTCGGCGCCCAACTCGACATCGTCGGCGGGACCGTCGCCAGCCTCTCGCCCGGCGCCCCCAACAACGTGGCCGGCCTCCTTCCGTCCTTCCCGGCCGTCTTCATCAACGAACTCTCACCGGTGGCCGGCGCCCTGCGCGACGCCGCTGGCGATGCCGAACCCTGGATCGAACTCCTCAACGCCGGCACCACCGATGAACCGCTCACCGGCTGGACCCTCGCCGCATCCGGCGCGCCCAACCCCTGGACCTTCCCGGCCGGATCCATCC
>JBIKWS010000320.1:0-5154 GCA_044356195.1 Cyanophyceae cyanobacterium | reverse complement strand
CGTCTTTTGCGATCTGCTCCCGAAGACCTTGTTCCGGCGGTTCCCGAACCGGCTGTGCCTGCAGTTGGTGCTTCCGTTCCGCGCCGTGCACTTCGCGCTCACCCCGTTCGTCGGGGTTGCGGAGTCCTTCGCCCGGGTCCTGCTGAAGGTGACGCAGGGTTCCCAGTTCACCGGGCGACTGTTCGGCAATCGGGACGAATTCCGCGCGTTGATGCAGGACGCGGAGGGTTCGCTGACGAACACGGAACGGAAGCTGATCAACCGGGTGCTGGACCTCCAGAACGCGACCCTCGCGCGGTTGGCCCGCCCGTTGGAAACGGCGGTGACCATCGATCTGCTCACACCGGTGGACCGGGCGTTGGCGCTGTGCCGCGAGCATGGCGTGTCCCGCCTGCCGGTGTGGCGCGGCACCGGCAGTCGCCGTCGCGTGGCGGGCGTGGTCATGCTTTCGGACCTGCTTTACGCCGAGAATGGGGGAGGCGTGGCAGCCGGCCGGCACCTGCGTCCCGCCGTTTTCCTCGATGAAACCATGCGCCTCGACGAAGCCCTGCGCCGGCTCCAGCGCAGTGGAGACCAGTTCGCGGTCGTTACCGGACCCGGCGGACAGGAGCGTGGGTTGGTGACCTTGTGGGATATCCTGCGGGCGATGTTTGATGACGCCCGGCCTGGGGGGGAATCGCGATGACGGATCCATGGGCCATCTTGTGGAAGCTGCTGGCGGTTCTCGCGCTCGTCGGGCTGAACGGGTTCTTCGTCGCGGCGGAATTCGCGCTGGTGAAGATCCGCGAGACGCAGCTCTCGCCGCTGGCGGCCAAGGGCAACCGCCGCGCGCGCCTCGCCAAGCACATCGTCGGGCACCTGGATCCGTATCTGTCGGCCTGTCAGTTGGGCATCACGCTGGCGAGCCTTGCGCTGGGATGGATCGGTGAGCCGGCGTTCGTGGCGATGCTGGAACCGGTGCTGGACCTGTTGCGGGTCAGCTCCGAGAAGATCCGACATATCGTGTCGTTTGTGGTGGGCTATTCGCTGATCACGTTCCTGCACATCGTCGTGGGCGAGCAGGCGCCCAAGTTCCTGGCGATCAAGCGGCCCTTGCCGTCCTCGCTGTGGGTGGCGTACCCGTTGCAGCTCTTCTTCTGGATCTCGTACCCCTTCATCTGGCTGCTGAACGTCGCCTCGTTGCGCGTGCTGAAGTGGATGGGCATCGAGGCCACCTCCGAACACGGCGGGGAACATTCGGAAGAGGAGCTCCGCCTCATGCTTTCCGCGCGCGGCCATGCCGACGGAGACTCCAACCTCGCCCGCGACCTCGTGCTGAACGCGTTTGACCTCCGCCGCCGCGTGGTTCGCGAGGTCATGACGCCACGCAAGGACATCGTGTGCCTGTCGATGTCGCGTCCCATTGCCGAATGCCTGCGCATCGCCGAGCAGACACGGTATTCCCGCTTTCCCTTGGCCGAACATGGGGATGTCGATCGGACCCGGGGTGTCGTCCACTTCAAGGACCTGATGGCGGCGCGGGATCGGGCGGTCTCGGGGGGCGATCTCGTTCCGCTGGCGCGGCCGCTGATCTACCTGCCCCCGACGGCGCGGCTCGAAACCGCCCTGAAACTCTTCCTCGAACGGAAGTCCCATCTCGCGATCGTGGTGGATGAGTACGGTGGCACCGTCGGATTGGTGACCCTGGAAAACGTGCTGGAGGAATTGGTCGGCCAGATCCAGGACGAGTTCGATCATGAGAAGCCGCGCCTGGTGGCCCGGGGTGAAGGTGTCTGGGAACTGGAGGGATCGCTGCCGCTGTTCGAACTCTCGGAGTTGGTGGGCGAACCGCTCGACGATACCGATGTCACCACCGTCAGTGGCTGGGTAACGCAGCAGATGGGTGGCTTCCCACGCCGCGGTGGCCGCTTGGAGGTGGCCGGACACGAACTCATCGTCGAGGATATCGACGGCTTGCGCGTGGCTCGGTTGACCTTGCGGAGGTTGCCGGTGCCTCCGGCCAGCGGGGGGGCTTGATGCTTCCGAGGTTGTTTGGCACCCGGACCAATCGGCGGCATTCGTTCCTTCTTGTGGGGATTCCCGATTGAACGGGGGCGAATCGTCGACATAGCGTGAACCGTGTTCGCGAGGGATTCTGCGCCGTTGCTTCGGAAGCTTGCTGCCGCCCGGGTGTGGGTGGGGGGCGTTGTGGGCGCGATGTGCTGCGTCCTCCGCCTGTCCGCCGTGGATTGGGTGAACGGGAACGGTCATCGGCACGCAGCGGTGCTGCCGGCGGTGGGTGACCGAGTTGGGTTTGTCACCGTGGATCGCGCGACCAGCGGCTTGGCCTTTACCAATCGCTTGTCGGTCGAGGCGGCAGCTCGGAACCCGATCCTGGAGAACGGATCCGGCGTGGCGCTCGGTGATGTCGATGGTGATGGACGCTGCGATGTCTACCTGTGCGGCCTGGAGGGGGCGAACGCGCTTTTCCTGAATCGCGGAGGCTGGAAGTTCGAAGAGGTTCCGAAGGCTGGCGGTGCGGCGTGCAACGATCAGGCGTCCACCGGGGCCGTGCTGGCGGACATCGACGGCGACGGAGACCTCGACCTCCTCGTCAACGGCATCGGTCGCGGGACTCGTCTGTTCGCCAACGATGGCCGCGGGAGATTCACGGAGATCCCCGACGCCGGGGTCGGCTCGAAGTCCGGCGCCCATTCCCTCGCGTTGGCCGATGTCGACGGCGACGGCGATCTCGACCTCTACGTCGCCAATTACCGGGCCAGCACGTTCAAGGGGCAGGGCGGGGCCACGCGAGTGCGGTTGCGTCGGGTCGATGGGCGCTTGGTTGTTCCCCCGGAACACGCGGAGCAATTCGCCGTTGGCGGCACCGGCGACAACCAGGCGTTGATGGAGGTCGGCGAACCCGACCAGTTGTTCCTGAACGAGGGCAACGGCCGTTTCCGCCTGGAGTCATGGACGGGTGGGCGGTTCCTCGACGAATCCGGCCAACCGCTGAGCGAACCGCCCCGGGACTGGGGATTGTCGGCGGCCTTCCACGATCTCAACGGTGACGGCGCGCCCGACCTCTACGTGTGCAACGACTTCTTCTCGCCCGATCGCCTCTGGATGAACGACGGGAAAGGAACGTTCCGCGCGATCGAACGCCGCGCGGTGCGCAAGACGCCGTTTGCTTCGATGGCGGTGGACTTCGCCGACCTGAACCGCGACGGCCACGTGGATCTCATGGCGGTCGACATGCTGAGCCGGTCGCATCAGCGGCGAGCCTGGCAGCGGAGCAATTTCGAGCTGTCCCCGGAACCGTGGTGGGGCTGGCCCCCGGATCGCGAGGGACCTCTGGCGCGTCCACAGGTCATGCGGAACGTCGTTCTTCTCGGTCGCGGTGATGGCAGTTACGCGGAGGCGGCACAGGCGTTGGGTGTGGCCGCCACCGAATGGTCGTGGGGCGTGCTGTTCCTCGATGTGGATCTCGACGGTTTTGAAGACCTCCTGGTCGCCAACGGACATGGCCATGACATGACCGATTCGGATGCGTTGGCGCGGGCAGCGGAGCGCCAACGTTCCGGGAAGGTCCTGGATCCCGTCGCCGCGCTCGCGGACTTCCCTCCGATCCTGGTGCCGAACCTCGCCTTCCGGAACCTCCGTGGGGAACGCTTCGAGGAAACCTCCGCGGCCTGGGGCTTCGATGCCACGGATGTGTCGCAAGGCATGGCCATGGCCGACCTCGACAACGACGGTGACCTCGATGTCGTGATCAATACCCTCAACGCGCCGGCCCGGGTCTTGCGCAATGAATCGCTGGCTGGACGCGTCGCGGTCCGGTTGAAGGGGCGCGGGGCAAACCGTCAGGGCATTGGTGCGCGGATTGCGGTTCATGGAGGTCCCGTCGAGCAGTCGCAGGAGATGATCTCGGGTGGGCGGTATCTCTCGGGCTGCGAGGCCGTGCGCGTCTTCGCCGCGGGAACGAACGCCGGGATGCGGATCGAGGTGAAATGGCGGAGCGGACGACATTCCGTGGTTCAGGATGTCCGGGCCGGTCGTATCTACGAGGTCGAGGAACCGGAAGGGGATCCCGCAAAAGTCGCTCCTGTGACGCAGGCAGCGTCCCTGTTCGAAGAGCGCGCGGGCGTGCTGGCGCATCGGCATGGGGAGGACGATCTGGACGACATGGCCACGCAGCCCTTGTTGCCGCGTTCGCTCTCGCGTCTGGGACCTCCGGTGGCCGTGGCAGACCTGAACCTCGACGGACACGAGGATCTCCTCTTCGGCGCTGCCCGGGGTTCGGTCCTCGAACTCCATGCCGGCAATGGGAAGGGCGGGTTCCGGCGGATCCGTCCGCCCGTGCTCGAGCGCGCCGGCGACGCCGACGTCAGCGCGTTGGTCTGCTGGGCGGTGGAGCAGGGCTGGACAATGGTGCTGGGCGGCCGTGCGGGTGGGGATGGCGGCAGCGGGGGCGTGGATGGCTTCGAGATCCGGTTTGGTGAGGTCCAGGAGACGGGCATGGTTGGGACCAGCACCGATCCCGTGGGCCCGCTGGCCGCCGCAGACGTGGACGGAGATGAGGACATCGACTTGTTCGTTGGTGGCCGCGTGCATGCGGGGCGTTGGCCAGCGGGTGGGACCTCGCGGGTGTTCCGGAATGAGGGCGGTGCGTGGACCGAGGATGCGAAGGCAGCCCCGGTCCTGAAATCGGCGGGCCTGGTTACCGGTGCGGTATGGACGGATCTCGACGGTGACGGATTGCCGGAACTCGTGGTCGCCACCGAGTTGGGCCCATTGCGGGTCTACGCCAATCGAAAGGGGATCTGGAGCGAACGGACCCAGGCCTACGGTCTCGACGGTGCCAACGGGTGGTGGAATTCCGTGGCTGCGGGTGACTTCGACGGAGACGGGCGCATGGACCTCGTCGCCGGAAACATGGGACGCAACAGTGTCTATGCCGAGTGGTCGGAAACCCGGATTTACTCTGGCGAGGTCGAGGGACAGTGGGTGGTCATGGAGTCGCATCCTGGTGGGAAGCCGGGGCAGTGGGTTCCTCGCCGGGACTTTCGGACCCTGGGCCGCGTGCTCGGGGAGCGCGTGACGCGTCTGGGCAGCTATCGCGCGTTCGGTGAGGCGAGCGTGAACGACCTTCTCGGAGAGGCGTTGGCCGGAATG
>JBIKWS010000319.1:0-5162 GCA_044356195.1 Cyanophyceae cyanobacterium | reverse complement strand
GCAGGCCACGGACAAACCCGTCGCCGGCCTCCTCGCGGATCTGGCCCGACGCGGCCTCCTCGACGACACGCTGGTGTGGTGGGGTGCCGAGTTTGGTCGCACACCCTACGCGCAGGACAACGGCACTGGACGCGATCACAACCCCGGCGGCTTCACCACCTGGCTGGCCGGTGCGGGCGTGCGCCCGGGAATAGCCTACGGAGCCACGGACGAACTCGGCCACCTCGCCGTCGACGGCCGGGTCCACATGCACGACCTGCACGCCACCCTCCTGCACCTCCTCGGTCTCGACCACGAGCGGCTGACCTTTCGTCACGAAGGCCGTGAGCACCGACTGACCGACGTCCACGGCGATGTCGTCCGTTCCATCCTCGCCTGAAAACCAGGCAAACTGAAGGCCGGGTGTCCCCACGCGGCGCTACGCGTAGCCAACGAGGTCACGAGGCAGAACCAAGGGAAGTTCCCATGGCCCGGTCCCGATTCCGCCACGTGAGGCGGCGCATCGGACTTCAAACCTGAAGCTGAAAACTTCGAACTCCCTTCAAGTCACCCCAATGCCCGGGCGGCCGTCGCGATCGCGGGCTCGCCGCCGATCGTTCCCACCAGTTCATCGAGGTATCCCGGAGCCTTCACCTTCTCGATCATCACGCGGGCCAACCGCAACCGGTCCCGAACGCCGAGGCGTGTGGCCTCATCCGTGTACCCCGGGCGACC
Source organism: Cyanophyceae cyanobacterium (assembly GCA_044356195.1). GTDB lineage: Bacteria > Verrucomicrobiota > Verrucomicrobiia > Limisphaerales > UBA9464 > UBA6176. The sequence continues at coordinate 4,448 of JBIKWS010000319.1, read as the reverse complement.
CAGGAACTTCTCCAGATAGTCCGCATGCCGGCGCCACTGCCGGAGATCGAGGACCTGCTTGGCCTTCAACCGTTCGCGATACCATTCCGAGGCCAGCATGTTCTCGCGCGTGAACAGCGCACGGATCGCAGGCGATTCCAACCCCTGCCCCTCGTACTGATCATCGCGCATGATGTGCAACAGCGCCTTCAATGGTGGGCAGGCCGCCTCGATGGATCCGTCGTTGAAGTAGTGCTGCGCCACCCGGCGGTGCGTCTCGACGACGTTGGCCACGGCATCGGCGAACTCCGCCGGATCCTGCTGCTCCGGCCGGAGCATCGGTTCGGTCAGCACCGAATGCGGATGGTTGAAGACGCGGCCGAAGAAGTTGTTCACGAAGCGCGGCGTGATCCGGTATCCGAGCCGGCTGGCCTTGACCGTCTTGCCATCGAACTCGAAGTCCTTCACGCGCTCCAGATACCCATTCGCCAGCAACGACCCAGGCTCGCGCTCCTCGACACCCATCCGACACCACAGCTCGGGAACCAGCAGGGAGATGTCATGGTCCACCCGCAACTTCGGCCCCACGCACCCCGCGCTCGTCAGGAAGCCGTCGTACCCGGTGATGATGAATCCCGCCAACGCGGCGTTCAGATCGTAGACGGGTGGCAACGCGTTGAACGGACTCTTCGTCAACGCTCCTTCGCTGCCGGCACCGGTCGTACTCGGCGACTTGCCGGTCATGCTGGAGATGAACTCCATGAACAACTCCGGCAGTTCCAGGTAATGGATAGGACCGTAGCACGCGAGCGACCGGACGCCCTTCTCCGCCGGATTGTTGCGCCGGCCCGCGAGCACGGCGTGGACGGGTACCGGGAGCGGCGCGTTGAATGGCAGCCGTCGCGCCAATCGCGCACCCACGTCTGCGAGATGCCATGTCCGCGGCTGCAACAGGTCCGGCCGTGTCTGGAGGTACCGGGGATTCTTCGAAACCGCACCATCCACCATCCGCGGCTGCGCCGTGCAGACGAAGTATTGCTCCTTCGGATTCTGAGCAACGCCGGAAACCAACCGCTGCATCGGCTCCGTGAACTGGTGGAATCCCACGGATTCCTCGACCATGTTCTGCGCATCCTGGCGCGTCAGCGGCTCGTAGTTGCTGAAGAAATTGTCGGTGCGCTCGAAGTCCGATTCCGCCGAGTGATCATACCCCCGCACGACGGCGTCGTCCGGACGCTGGAACAACCGGAACTCGACGTTCTGAACGAACTTCACCGAAGGCGTCGTGGACTGGTCTCCAAGAAGACCTGCCCACTCCCGGGGCACGGTGACGCTCGCCGTGATGTCATCCTCGGCCTGGAGCTTGAGGGAGGGATGGAAATCCTTGCGCAACCCGAAGGTGCGCCAGGCTCCCTCGTCCGCGTAACCAACGCGCAGGAACTGGGTCGCCAGACGCCGACGTCCCAAACGCAGTTCGTTCGCGGGTGTCCCGTTGATGACGTCGACCGAGAAATGTTCCCTCCAGTGATCTCCCCACGCCGGCTGCCAGAACCGCTTCACCACCAGCACCAGTTCCTTGATGTGGGCCGGGATCGAGTTGAGCCACGCGTTGTGTTCATCCGAAAACTCCAGGCAGGGCGTCAGCAACTTGATCACCGATCCGAGCGTACGCTGGGGTGACAGCACCGGGCGATGATCCTTGCCTTGGCGGGCCGGATCACGGAAGCGGCGAGAGAAATCACGTTTCAGGACTTCGTCGATGGCGTCGAAGTCCCGATGGAAATCCGCAACGAAGACGGGACCGTGGATGATCGCATCGGCGATCGGCTTGGAGATCTCGCTCTTGCCGCCGCCGCTCACCGTGCAGGGTTTGTGGCAGAGCACGCCTTCCTGGCGGGTTCCCACGAGGCGCCATGCGCGGTTTCCAACGGGTTTCTCAAGGTGCACCTTGAAGCCGCTCGGAAGGACGTAGGTGTGGCCCAGCAACAACTTCAACCCGCCCTCCGAACCATCGGACCGGGACCAGCGCACCGTCTGCGGCTCCAACTCGAAGCGGACACTTTCAGGCACGTAGATCACGTCGGGATAGGCGCGATCGACCGCGTAACCTTCCGGACGAACGTCCACCGCCGGACCGAGGAGGCGCACGGCTTCCTCGAACGTGTGCGGATACTCCATCCGGTGCTGGTTGGCGTCGTACTCGCTCGCCAGATCGTACCGGGCAAACACCAGCGCTCCGCCCGCGTGCTCTTCCTCCGCGAGGCCAAGCAGGTTGGCGGCGAAGCTCACCTGCGTCTTCACCTCCTTCTTGCAGTACCCAAAATAGTTGTCCGAGATGATCGTCACGATCGTCCCGGAGGCATCGCGCGCAGTGATCTTGAAGGCGTTGCCGTCGTTGTAAGGCTCACCCTCCTTCTTCCAGCACATGCCATCCCGCCGTTGCCGCTCGGTCGCGTCCTCCCAGCGCGGCAGCCCCAGTTCGTCCTTCGCAATCCCGGTCAGATGCGGCGCAAGGATCACGCAACCCGTGTGACCCGACCAATGCTCCACATCCAGCGCCGCGTCGTTCTCCGGAAGGTACGGATCGCCCGCGTTGCCAAAGATGCTCTCGACGAAGTCGAGGTTAGCCACGAGGGATCCGGGCACGAAGAACCGGATCTCCATCGACTTCGCGGGCAGGTAGCCCGGCACCTCCGGCGAAACCACGGGACGCAGCTGCATCGAGACGAAACACTCGGCAGGAACCGTTCCCGCGGTGAATGGCAGGCGTTGCAACTCCGGCGGAGGCTGGAACGCCCGGCGCAACAATGCCGCGAACACCTCGCGCGGAGCGCCCTTCTTGTCGTCCGGAATCGGCAGGCCGCCCTCGGTCACATGAAAGATCCCGGCCGTTGTCCGACGATCGGATTTCGGATTGTGCAGGACGCCATTCCGCAGTCGGTAGCTCTTGAGCAATGGCGAGCTCACATGGTCTTCCGAGGGCGGCAGCGACAGCATCCGGGCCAGTCGTGGCCGATCCAGCACCAGCGTCTTCGCCGGCAGCTTCGGCGGCACCACGATCTCGCCCAGGTAATCGTAGAGGAAGGTTTGGATGCGGTTGTCTGCCGGACACAGGTACGCTGAGAGCAACCGGTCCTTCTCGCGGCCGTGTTCGATGAAGAGCTGCAGCGTGGCATCCAGCGGATCGCCTCCACCAGGGGGCGGCACGGGGGCAAAACCAAGCTCCGCCAACTTCAGATTCAGGTGCCGGTGCAAGGCCTCGGAGTCCGCCGGAGTCAGTCCAATTCGATCAGGAGAATGCATGGGATCACGCAGGAATTTGCGCCTTTGCAGGAGGACGCGGCTGGACTTTACGGACGTTGCCGCAGACGGCAAGCCATGGACTTTCCGCGACCCAAGGAATCATTCATGGAGACCATCAATCGCTACCCACGCAGCAATCGATCAATCACCACCCCGTCGCTGAGCGCCAGCGGGCGCCCTACCGGCGTCCGGATTTCCTTCTCAGGATTGATGCCCATTCCCTGCAACAAGGTCGCGTGCAGGTCCTGCACCCGAACCGGATCCTTCGGTTCACGGTTCTCGCCTTCCGGATCGGTGGCCCCGTGCACGTAACCGCGGCGGATGCCGCCGCCAGCCATCGCCACCGTAAATCCGTAGGGCCAGTGATCCCGCCCCTCGAAGGGGTTGAGTTTCGGGGTCCGCCCGAACTCACCCCCGCACAGGACAATCGTCGACTCGAACAATCCGCGATCCTTGAGGTCCCGGATCAGTGCCGCGAAGGCGGGATCCAAGACGGCCAGTTTCTTGCGCTGGAGTTCCTGGTTGTTCACGTGTGTGTCCCATCCATCCAACGTCACCTCGACACACCGCACCCCCTTCTCGACCAACCGCAGGGCCGCGAGACAACCACGCCCAAACGGCGTGTCGCCGTAAGCCGCACGTTGCGATGCGGGCGCCTGCTTCACGTCGAAGGCCGCCAATTGTTCCGACCCCATCAACTTCAGCGCCCGCTGCATCGTCAACTGATGCAGGGTCGTCTTCCGGTCGAGATCGAGCATCCGCCCGCGCCCGAACGCATCCTCCACGACGGTGAGATCCGAGATCCGCTGCTGGCGTCGGGATTCCGGAACCAACGTCGAGACGTCCTGGATTGGTCCCTGCGGATCCTGCACCTGGAAGGCGTCGTACTCCGCGCCGAAGTAACCGCCACGCGCCGGCCATTGATCAGGCAGGATCGAAATGTGGCGTGGGATGTCCATGCCCGGATCCTCGCCCTCGTGACAGACCACCGCTCCCACGGAAGGATGAACCACCGTCGGACTCGGACGGTATCCCGTCTTCATGTTGTACACCGCACGTTCATGGTCCGCCTCCTTGCTGACGACCGAGCGGATCAGGGTCATGTCGGACAGGAGGTCGGCCACCTGCGGCAACGCCTCCCCGATCTGGACTCCGCGGAGCGACGT
>JBIKWS010000010.1:0-17545 GCA_044356195.1 Cyanophyceae cyanobacterium | reverse complement strand
TCTGCGCGGAGACTTCGGCTAAAACCGTGTGTCGGGGGTGCGGAGGTCGAGCTCCTGGATCCAGATGTTGCGGTAGCGGACGTCGTGACCCTCGGCCTGGAGTTTGAGTCCACCGGGGGTGTCGGTGATTCCCTTGCCGCCGTCATTACCGCCGTCGATGCCGGAACGCGGGCCGCCCCAGACCTGGTTGATGGGGACGTTGGTGTGGACGAACTGACCGTTGAAATACATGGAAACGAGGGCCTTCTCGGTGCGTTTGCCGTTCTCGAAACGTGCGGCGCGGAAGTTGATGTCGTAGGCATTCCATTTTCCGACCCCGTTGTAGGCCTGGTAGGGGGCGGGGGTTTCGTTGATCACGGCACCCATGCCATGGGAGGTCTTGTCCCCGTCCAGGACCTGGATCTCGTAGCGGTTCTGGAGGTAGACGCCGGAGTTGCCGCCGGGTTTGGCGATGTAGAATTCGACGTGGAGGCGGAAATCCCGGAAGGCCTTCTTGGTGACGATGTCGGCTGCTCCGTACTTGCCACCGGCGGCGGCCGGATCGTCGGTCATGATGGCCGTGCCACCGTCGACGGGGTCCGGCACCACCTTCCATTGGATGGGCAGGGAGGAGGCGAACCCGGGGCCCTGCCAGTAGGTCCAGTTGTCGTCGAGGGACGCCCGCGTGCCGTCGAGAAGGAGGATCGCGGAATCCGGTGCCTTGGCACCGACGCCGATCGGTGCCTTCTTGTCGTGGCCGATCAGCGCGCAGGAAGAGAGCAAGCCCGCGGCGAGGACGAGGGCACCGCTCGATAGCAGTCGGGGAAGATTCATGGCGGGATCGTGGAGGAGGGTCGGGGAAGTTTGAAGTGCTCAGTTGGGCTGAGTTCCCAGATTCCAGTTCCCAGATTCCAGAAGGGCAAGGGACCGCGGGTTTCGGGGCCACTGGGAACTGGGAACTGGCGACTGGGAACTCGATTTTGGCCTTCGGAGAAATCGCGCCTTGCTTCGTGCCGGGAATCCGATACTTCCAGCGGTCCCGTCAACGAGGTTGATGGGAATCCATCCTGCCGAGAGGCTGGGATGGGGCCGGAGATGGCACCGAGGTGCCGTACCGGTTCTGTGAAAGGATGTGAATTTTGAAGTGAGCGAGGTCAAACTGAAGAAGGGCGAGCCCGTGGATCGCGCGTTGCGCCGCCTGAAGAAGAAGGTGGACCGCGAAGGCACGCTGAAGGAAGTCCGGAACCACCGGCATTTCGAGAAGCCGAGCGAGAAGCGTCGTCGCCGGATGAAGGTGGCGAAGTTCAACGCCATGCTGGCGGCCCGGTACGCGGACGTGTAATCGGGAATCGCACCTGCCTCTCCCCTGCGAAGCGCGGGGGAGGGGCGGTCTTGTTTTGTTGGTCCCGCTGGAAGCTGAATCAACGCGGCCTTCGGTCGCGGGCACTCTGGTCCGGGGGTGGTGGGACACTCGTGGATGGTGAACGGAGGATGGAAACCTTCCGGACGCCGTCCTGATTCCCGGGTGGGTGCCACGAAGCGGAGAGGAATCGCCAATGTATTCCCTGTCGACCTGTTGGAACTCGAGTCGTCACACCGAGGGGCGTGACATGCTTCGCGAGATCCGTGACCTCGGCTTTGAGTATGCCGAGTTGAGTCACGGCATCCGGATGAGCCTCGTTCCGGGGATCCTGGACGCGGTGGGTGCTGGCGAGATCCGGATTTCGACCCTGCACAATTTCTGCCCCCTGCCGATGGGCGTGAACCACGCTGCGCCGAACCTCTTCAAGTTCAGTGCGGACGACCGTCGCGAGCGCGACAGCGCCCGGAAGCATACGCTGAAGACCTTCGAGATGGCGGAGCGGGTGGGCGCAAAGCTTGTGGTGCTGCACACGGGCGCGGCGGACCTGGGCGGTTTGTTTGGAACGCCGGACTACACCGAGAAGCTGGAGAAGATGGTGGAGGCCGGCCAGAAGGGAACGCCGAAGTACGAGAAGCTGCTGGCGGAGATCCAGGAGCGTCGCGAGAAGCGCAAGGCCACCCCCATGCGCCACGCCGCGGAGATGATCCGGGATCTGGCGGAGGTCGCTGGCGGGAAAGGGTTGTTGCTGGGCATCGAAAACCGCGAAGCGGTCGAGGAGATCCCTTTCGATTACGACATCCAGTTCTTCCTGGAAGACCTTCCGGAGAATGTCCGGTACTGGCATGACTGCGGCCATGCCCAGATCAAGGAGAACCTGGGTTTGATCGACCAGCACGCCATGCACGTGGAGACGCTGGCGCCGCGGTTGGCCGGGTTCCACATCCACGATGTGATCCCGCCGGGAATGGATCACTGTCCGCCGGGATCGGGCATGATCGATTTCAAGGCGCTCGCACCTTTCGTGAAGCCCACCCATATCAAGGTTCTCGAACTCAATCCCGCCGTCCCGATCGAGGACGTCCGGAAAGGGATCGAGTTCATGAAGTCCGTCTGGGGGCCGGAGTGAGTTCGGGACGTGCAGGAGGGGCGTTGCATCGCGGGGGCTACGGATCGTGGATCCGGTTGGGGGTGGCGACGGTGCTGATGGGGTTGATCCTGCACATCATCTTCTGCAACGAAGCCCAGTTGCATCTCTCGACGACGGGACAATCGTGGGACGCGTTGTCCAAGTGGGACCAGCGTCGGTTGGCGTGGTCGCGAGGGCCGGTCGAGTTGTGGCGGACGGCGAACACCCTGGACTGGACGAATCTCTTCCTGGCGCTGGGTTTGTGCGGTGTGCCGGTGGTGGTGGGCGGGTTGCGGTGGCGGAGTGCGTTGAAGGTGCAGGGATTGGAATTGAGCGTGTTCGAGGTGACCCGGGTGTCGTTCGTGGCGCATTTCTTCAATGCCTTCCTGCTGGGTTCAACCGGAGGCGATGTGGTCAAGGCGTGGTGCGCCTCGCGATGGACGCAGGACAAACGTGCCGAGGCGGCATTGACGGTGGTGGTAGACCGTTTGGTGGGAACGCTGGCGTTGCTCCTGTTCGCGGTGGCGATGATCCCGATGGCGTGGGAGGCGGCACCGGGGGTTCCACTGTTTCCGGGGTATCGCCGGTACCAGTTGCTGGCGCTGCTGGTGGGCGGGATGGCGGCGGTGGCGCTGGGCGCGGTGGTGGTCGGTTTCTACACGGATCTGCTGGCGGAGGGGGCATTGGCCGGGCGTTGGCTGCGACGGTTGCCCAGGGGCGACAGCGTGGCCCGGGCGTTGGCGGCGTGTCGTTTGTTCGGGCGGCATCCGCGATACGTTCTCTCGGCGGCGTTCTGGTCGCTGGTCATCAACCTCGCGATCGTGGGGACGTTCCTGGCGCTGGCAGATGGGTTGCGACTGGAGGTGCCGGGGCGCGTGCTGTGGTTTGTGGTTCCGGCGGTGGTCTGCGTGGCCGCGCTTCCCATCACGCCGAGCGGGTTGGGCGTGCGGGAGCACCTGTTCGTGTCGTTGTTGGCAATCGCCGCCTTTCCCGGGGTGAAGCACGGAGAAGCGCTCGCGCTGGCCCTGCTCGGGTACTCCGCGAACCTGTTGTGGAGCGCGGTGGGCGGCGTGGTCTACCTGGCGTTGCCGGGGCACACGGTGACGCCCGATCCGGCCAAGGGATGACCGGTTTTTGCAAATAGCCTGAACCGGGCGGTGCACCTTGTACGTCCGTGAGGCATCATGAGCGCGGTGAGCGGATCCAGAACACAGGTTGGACGACGGTCGGGAAGTGGGCGTGCGGGTGGCGCGCTGGTCTGGGTCCTTGGCGTGCTGGCCATTCTCGCGGCCGTCGGCCTCGGATTCGGATGGATGGTGCGCGACCACCGCCTGGCACTTGCGGCGGCAAAGGCCCGGGAAACATCCGCTCGCTCCGCCATGGAACAGGCCCAGGCGGAAGAGGCGGCGGCCCGTGCGGACCTATACGCGGGTGACATGGCCCTCGCACTGGCGGCGCATGCCAATGGCGAATCGCCGCGCGTTCGTTCCATCCTCGGCCGCCAGGCACCACCCCGCGGCAAACGCGATCTCCGCGGATGGGAATGGCACTTCCTCGAAGGTCAGGTCCGTTCCGATGCCGTCGGCGTTCTGGGAAGCCTTGCGGGTGAGGGCCAACGCGTGGTCGTTGTTCCCGGGGGACGACGCGTGCTTGGGGCCGACAACGCCGGGAGCGTCGTGGAGTGGGATCTGGAGTCGGGGAAGGAGATCCGTCGTGGCACCCTCCGGGCTCCGGGATTGTCCGGACTCGAAGTGGCTCCCGATGGGTCCTGGTTCGTGATCAACCATCGCGTGCCGGGCGCAACCAATACACTGGTCCAGTTCATCGACCTGGCGGGGTGGGCCACCAACCGTGTGTGGGCGGCCCCGGGCATGGTCGGGCCGCGGGCCGTCTCTGCCGATGGGACCACGGTGTGGCTGACCGGGCGGGAATCCTTGGTGGAACTTTCGGTGGCGAACGGGTCTGTCCGAGAAATTCCGTTGCCGGTGCAGACGCGTCCGGCGGCACTGGCGCTGAGCCCGGTGGCTCCGTGGTTGGTGGTCTCCCACGGTCCCCGCGCGTTGGCGTGGGTCCCCATCGACGGGCCCGCGGATCTCTCGGTGCGCCGATGGGAGACGGGATCGATGGAGGGGGCCGACAGCGAAGCGGAGGTGACCTGCCTGCGGTTTTCGCCGGATGGACGCTGGTTGCTGAGCGGACTTTCCGATGGGCGGGTGCTGGTCTGGGACGCGGAGCAGCGTGCCATGGTTTCCACGTGGACGGGGCACGCGACCTCGGTTCTGGCGATCCGGTTCGGCAAGGACGATTCACAGGTGGTGACCGTTGGGCGGGACGCGTTCGGGTTGGTGCGGGAGTTTCCATCGGGCCGTGAGGTGGCCCGTGTTCGCGGGCTGGAAGGATTCAGTCAGGATGTCGCGTGGGCGGGTGACGAGTTGGTGGTGGTGGGCAGCGCGGCAGAGGTCCGGCGCTGGCGCCCGCAGGCAGCCCGTGGATGGCAGTCCCTGACCAACGGTCCTGCGGGAATGCTCGGAGCCGCGCTGTTGCCGGACAGCGCACACGCCCTCGTTTCGGGTGCCGATGGCGTGCAGGTGTGGACGTTGCCGGCGGGCGAAGTGATCCGGGCGTTGCCCACGGACGCCGACGCCTTGGCCTCGGCCTTTGCCTATTCGACGAACGCTCCGGCGGGATTGGCGGCGCGATATTGGGTGGGCGGCCGGATCGGCGTGCGCTCGCTCGAACTCGAAGGCAAGACAACGACGGTCGAGGAACCCGGGTGGGTGCCCGTGCCGCGGTTCTCGGGTTCGGCGGACCTGACCTTTGACGCGGCAGGACGGCAGTTGGCCGTGGCCGACACTGCCAACGGGGTGCGGGTGTATGGAGTGGAACCGCTGGCGCTGAAGCATCGCTTCGAGATGCCGTTGGCAAGGTCGGTGGTCTTTTCCGCGGATGGCCGTCGTCTTGCCGCCGTGGGCGAGGGCCGCCTCGCCGTGTGGGACTTGAGCCGCCCGGAACCTCTGGCACAGGAACACGTGTTGCCGCAGGTGCAGGCGGCCGCGTTTTCGCCCGCCGGCGATCGCGTCCTGGCGGTCACGCTGGACGGTCGGGTGTCGGTCTTCCCGGTGGGAGGAGCCAAGGACGCGGGTACGACGCTGGCCTCCGTGCCGCGTGCCTACCTGAGCGTCGGGATGTCGGTCGACGGATCCCGTGTGGCGGCGGGTTCGGTGGATGGTGGGGTGGTGTTGTGGGATGCGAAGACGCGCCGGGAATTGGGGGTCCTGCGGGTGGGCTCAACACCGGTGTACGCGGTGCGCTTCACCGATGCACGGACGCTCGTGGTGGCGTCGGGCGATGGGGTGCGGGTTTTGTCGTACTGAGTTTCAAGTTGGAAGTTTCAAGTTGGAAGCCCGGGGAGACGCCGCGTGAGGGCACGCGGCCTACAGTCGGGGGGCGCCAGTGGCATGATTGTAGGCCGGGTGCCCCACCCGGCGGCGTGGGTTGCTTCAAGGTGGATGCGGGCTTTCCAAGGGGCGGGGCGCGGGACCATGCTTCTGCATTCAAGGGGAACAAGGCTAGGAGGCGTCACGTCATGGGTGGACTGGATCACGGGGGAAAACGGGGAGTGTTGCACGAATGCTGGGATTGGGAACGGGTCGCCGTCTTCCCCCATGGCATTCGGGATTTCTTCGAGCACGGACAACTGCGCGGCGTCCGGTTCGAACCGGTGGAGTTCTTCCGCCGGGGTTGGGGTCTGCGTGCGGACAACACCGGTGATTGGCCGGCGTTGTTCGAGTTCCTGGGGCACGGCGGGCGCGGGTTCCGCGTGGATGTGCCGGACAACGCAGGCGTGGTTTCAGCCCTGGGCACCGCATTGCCCGTGGCGAAGTTGTCCTACTCCGATGTCCATGTGCGGTGGATGGATCGGTCGGGAGTGGATCTGGAGGAGGCGACGGTGTTGAGGGAGGGATTGAAGGCGGAACGCGCGTCCCTCGGCGACATGCGGGCCTTTGCGGGGATCTATCTGCGGTGCTTCGGGGCGATGCCCGCGGACTGGGATGCTGCCGTCGAGAACGTCATGGCCTATGGGGAGATTCCCGGATGGGAAGGCTGGATGGTGTGGGGTGGCGGCAAGCCGGTCGCGGGGTATGGGTTGTTCGTCCGGGACGGCGTCGCGTTCCTGAGTTCGGCGGCCACGTTGCCGGAGTATCGCCGATGCGGCATCCAGCGGGGGATGATCGCCCGCCGGGTGTTGCGTTCCCTGGAGTTGGGGGCCGGTAGGATCGAGACCTACGCGCACGAAGGAGGGACGAGCCTGAAGAACCTCTTGGGGCTCGGCTTCGAGCGGGAATCCTTGCGGCACACGTTCGCCCAACCGGGAAGCGTGGGAGGTGCCGCTTGAACGCCGGGGACCGCGGTTGCTTCCCGTATCCGACCGATCTCCGTCGGCAATGGGCGACGGTGGTCGAAGGCCATCGGGACCGGGCGGCGTTGAAGGTGGGCGCAACGTCGGTGACGTACGGGGAGATGGCGGACCGCGTGGCGGCATGGGTGCAGGCCTTCGAAGCATTGCCGGGTGCCGGCCCGCGTGGCGTCGGGGTGCTGGGGGAACCCTCGGTGGCCGTGATCGAGATGCAATTGGCGGTGTTGTTGTCGGGGAACTTCCACTACTTCCTGGATTCGCGGGAGACAGGAAATGTGGCGCGGGAAGTCCTGGAGGCGGCGCGGTTGGCGGTGATCGTGGATTGTCGGGAGGACGGACGAAGTGCGGTGTCCGTGGCCGAAGGGGTGTGTCCGGTGGTGCGCTGGGACGAACCGCTTCGGCTTGCCGGATGCGTGATGGCGGGCGGCCCGGTGGTGCCTGCGGCGGACGCCGGGGCGTTGTTCCTCACGAGTGGATCGAGTGGGGTGCCGAAGATGGTGCTGTTTCCGGTGAAGGCCTTGCTGGCGGATATTGCACGCCAGACGGAGACGTTGGGGTTGGGACGTGAGGATGTGTTGGACCTGCTGTTCTCGCCCAGTTTCAGCGCGTCGCTGGCGTCGATCTACGACGCGTTGCTGAACGGTGGGACGTTGTGCGTCGCCGATCTCAAGCGGATGGGCGTGGATCGGTTGCGCGCCTGGCTGGAGGCGAACGGGGTCACGGTTTGCACGATCGGCGTCGGGACGCTGCGGGCATGGTTGCGGACGTGGTCGGGCGCGGCTCCGTTGCCCCGGTTGCGTCTCGTGTCCACCGGGGGCGAGATCCTGTATTGGGAGGATGTGGCGCGGTTCCGGGAGTGCCTGGGAACGGGGTGCATGCTGCAGAACGCCTACGCCTCGACGGAAACGCGGACCTCGGCGGAGTTCTTCATCCGCGGCGCGGATCCGCTGGAGCAGGGACCGGTCCCGGTCGGGACCGCGGTGCGCGGGCGGCGCCTCCGGTTGCTGGGTCGGGACGGCACCGAAGCGGTGGGCGAAGGAGAATTGGTGGTGGAGTGCGAGCTGGGGCCGTCGGGCTATTTCAATGGCGCGGATCCCGAGGCGTTTGAACGGTTGGCCGATGGCTGGCAGCGGTTCCGGACCCGGGATTGGGCGCGGATCGATGCGACGGGACGCCTGTTCATCCTCGGGAGGGCGGATGACGTCATCAAGCTGCGCGGACAACGCGTCGCGTTGGGTGAGGTGGTCCAGACCGTTCGTGCGGCCTTCCCGGAGGCGGAAGCCCAGGCCGAGTTTGTCGGGGAGGAGTTGGTGCTCGTGATGCCCCGCCCCTCGCCGGCGGATGGGCCCTCGGAACAGGAGATTCTCGGCGCGTTCCCGGATCGGTTGCGGCCGCATCGGGTGATGTTTCCCGACACCCTCCCACGCACGCACACGGGCAAGCCGGATCGTCCGGAGCTCCGTCGGTGGATCGAGCGGGAGCGGTCGTCCGCACGAAGGGTCACGGATCGATCGACCGTGGAGGGGCGGGTGGTCGGCGTGCTGTGTGCGGTGACGGGACGTCGTGAGGTGGCGCGGGATGTGGACCTGTTCCGCGGGTTGGGACTGGATTCGCTGCGGGCGGCGGAGGTCCTCGTGGCCTTGGAGAAGGAGTTCGGGCAGCGACTGCCGGAGCAGTTGCTGGTCGAGCATCCGACGGTCGCGGCCGTGGTGGCTTGGCTGGAGGATCCGAAGCATGAACCGCGTTACCGGTGGACCGTGCGGAAGGAAGGACGGGATCGACGGTTGATCTTCGTGGCGTCGAAGCCCGCCCATCCGGGGCTGACCAACGCGCTGGTGCCCCTCCTCGACGATGGGTGGGAGGTGGTGACGTTGGACTTTCCGGCGTTGCGACTGCCACCCGCGGAGTGGCTGTCGATGCGTGAGGTGGGTGGCGCGTTGGCGGCCGAGGTCTTGGCACGCGACGACGGGCGTCCGCTCTGGCTGGGCGGGTATTGCCTGGGTGGCCTGGCCGCCTACGGAATGGCGGTTGAACTCGGGAGGCGCGGGCGGGCGGTGGAGCGCGTGGTACTCATGTCGACCAGCACGTACGCGCGACGGCGGTCGCGGTTGAGCCGGGTGTGGTCGTTGATCCGCCGGATCCGGTGGCGGCATATGGTGGAGTTGGTGGGCAGGCGGGGTTTGAACCGCCTCCAGCGTCGGGTGCGCGCCCGCGTGGACCTGCCGCTGCCCGCGGAGACAACGTCGGCCGTGGGTGCAGATGTGGGAGCCGCTGAAGTCCTGCGACTGGACCCCGGGATGACCCACCTGATGCATGCGTATGCGCCGGAACCTTTCGTGGGTCGGGTGACACTCCTCAATCCCGGGGTGGAAGAACCCGCCCTGGCCGAGCTCAGCAACTTCGTCCTCGAGGACGGCTGGGAGCGGTACGTCACGGGAAAGGTGGAGCGTTGGGCCGTGCCCGGAGCCACGCATGGAACGATGGCGGTGGAGAAGATCGAGGTGACGGCAGGCGTCTTCGCGGAGGTGATGGGGAAGGGGGAGACCAAGGGGGCGCGTTCATGAATTGTACATTTCAGGACCTTGGGGTGCCTTCGCAATTCTCTGCGATCTCGGCGGCTCGGCGTGGAACTCCTTCCTGTGTCGGGTGATGTTGAGTGGGTTGAGGTTCTGTGTGGGCGGCTGCCTTTGTCGCACGCGTCGGTATCGGGATCGGAATCGCCATCGGAATCGAAAACACAGTGGAACATGCGGTTTGATCCCGATCCCAGAGGGGCTGCGCCTTGATGTCATCGTGGACTGCCCCTTTGGGGCGAAGGGGCATCCGCAGTTGCCGGAACTCCCATTGCGCGGACTGCGTCGGACGAGTACGACTTTCCAGTCTAACGCCGGGGGAAGTCCTCCCTTGAAGGTTCGATGAGCATCCACACACACCCATACGGCGACTTGATTTGCTACCGCGGTTCACTGGCTTGCCATAAAGCCCAGCCCTTCCGGAGCGAGTTGGCGCTCTTGTCCACGACCGGGGCAGGGGAGTGCTTTGCCACGGGTGAACGGAGGAGGCTGCATGCGTCGTGTTGAGTTGAGGTGGGTGCTTCTGGCCATGGCCGTGCTGATGGCTCTTGTGGCCGCGCTTTCGATGGACCGTGACACCTCTGCTGAGTTGCGCCTCGAAGACGGGACACATTTGAAGTTGGTGCTCATGGATGCCTCCGCCACGCGCCCCCTGACGATGGATCCTTCGCGTCCTCTGGAGAGCCTTGTCTGCGAATACCATCTGGTTTTGGTCAAGACGTCTCCATCGGGTCAGGAACGATGGGTTCCTCTCGAACGTGACAACTGGGGAGGCATCCCGGGGCCCCTGGAACTGAAGCTTCAGGACAATCGTGTGACGATCCAGGGTGGCTATTCTGGCAATGGGCATCTTGACCTTCAGACCGGACTGACGACCTATGATGGCAAACACTGCAATGAAGTGTTTCCGGAACGCGGATCCAGAAGCAGCACTGCTACCGTACCCGGAGCGTTAAGGCAGGAGGAGGACACAATGGGGTCGCGTCCATAAATTCTACATTTCAGGACCTTGAGGAGCGTTCGCAATTCTCTGCGATCTCGGCGGCTCGGCGTGAAACTGCTTCCTGTGTCGGGTGAAGTTGAGTGGGCTGGGGTTCTGTGTGGGCGGCTGCCTTTGTCGCACGCGTCGGTATCGGGATCGGAATCGCCATCGGAATCGAAAACACAGTGGAACATGCGGTTTGAACTCGAACTCGATCCCGATCCCGATCCCAGGGGGGCTGCGCGTCTGGGGCGAAGGGGAGTCCTGGGAATGGTGGGGATTCTGTCGCCCCTTCCGGGGCTTTTTCCATCGAGGGGCCTGAACCCAGCGCTCACGCGCTGGGCTACTTTCTGTCGGCCCTCCGGGCCTGGGGCCGTCCCTTCGCGGATGGGCGTGGTGTGGGAGAGCAAGGTGCTTTCGATGGTTTGCCCAAGCTCACGGGGGTTCCTGCTTCATTTACCCCGTTCCATGCGGGGGGCGGGATACGCCTGCATCGCCCCGCGAGCCCAAACCCCGGGTTGTTCCCGAGTGGGGCGGCCTGTAGCCTGACGGGCGGGTGAGCACCACAGATGTGATCGTGATCGGAGGCGGGCCGGCGGGCAGCTGTGCGGCCACGCTGCTGGCGCTGGCCGGGCGCACGGTGCGTGTGTTGGAGCGGGAACGCTTCCCGCGGTTTCATGTGGGCGAATCGCTGCTCCCCTACAACGCCGCGATCTTCGATGAACTGGGCGTGACGGCGCAGCTTCGGGAAGCGGGATTTCCCATCAAGCGCGGGGCGCAATTCCATCTCGGCAATGGATCGAAGGGCACCGGGTTCGTGTTCGCGTCGGGCAAGTTCACGCGGCACACGGAGGCCTTCCAGGTGGAGCGGGCGCGCTTCGACGAGATCCTGCTGCGGCATGCGGCGGGCTCGGGAGCCGAGGTCGAGGAAGGTGTGGAGGTTGAGCGGGTGGAGGCGGACGCCGAGGGCGTGTCGGTTCGGTTGAAGGATGGAACGACGCGTCGCGGACGGATGGTCATCGATGCCTCGGGGCGCGGGAACCTGACGGGATCGCAGGAAGGGTTGCGGGTGATGAACCCGAAGCTGAAGAAGCTCGCCGTGTTCGGGCATTACGAAGGCGTGCAGGTCGATCCGGGAACCAAGGGCGGGGACACCGTCATCATCCGACAGGAGGATCATTGGTTCTGGATGATACCGCTGCGGTTGGATCCCGATGGCACGGGCAAGGTGAGTATCGGGGCCATCGTGGAACGGGATGACTTCTCGCGGGCCGGGCAGTCGGCGGAGGCCTTCCTCGACGGGCGCATCCAGGCCTCACCGCCCGTGCGTGAGCGGTTGGCGAAGGCGCGTCGGGTTTCGCCGGTGCATGTGACGAGCGATTTCAGTTACCGGAACTCGAAGCTGTGGAGTGCTCGCTGCGTGCGGGTGGGCGATGCGGCGGGATTCATCGATCCCATTTTTTCGAGCGGCGTGTTCCTCGCGATGTACTCCGCACGGGCGGCGGTGGCGGCGGTGCAGACGGCGTTGAAAGCGGGAACGGATGGCAGCGCGGAGTTTGCGGCGTATGCGTCGCGTGTGCAGACGGCGATGACGATCTATCAGGAGATGGTGGATGGGTTTTACACGACGCCGTTCATGGAGTTGTTCCTCGAACCGCGGGCGAAGTGGGATCTGGCGGCGGCGGTGAACGCCGTGCTGGCGGGCGAACTGGAGGGCGGATGGAAGCTGCGTTGGCGGATGAAGCTGTTCTTCCTGCTGGTCCGTTTGCAGGCGCGGTTTCCTTTGGTGCCCCGGGTGTCCTTTGCTCCGGCCGCATGAAGGCGCTGATGGTCCGCGTCATGGGGGTTGTGGCGGTGGTTTCGGGCCTGACCGGTTGCCGCACGGTGCCGCCGATGGCGGCATGGGATCTTGGAGCACCGGGATGGACGGTGCAGACCGTGCCGGCGGTGTGGCGTCCGGAGGCAGGCGGACCGGAACTGGTGGGTGAACTGATGGTGGCGCGCACGGATGCCGGAGCGCGCTTCGTGCAGTTCAGCAAGCAGGGCGTTCCCGTGGTGACGGCACGGTCGGATGGTCGTCAATGGGAGGTGGGTTCCTCGCTGCGTCGGGGCGAGTACCGCGGACGCGGTGTCGGGCCGGGTCGGGTGTTGTGGTTTCAGATCGATCGCGTGCCGCCGTCTGCGACGGGGGATTCCCGATGGCGGCGCGAGGTGCAGCCCGATGGATCGTGGGTGATCGAGGACGTTCAGCGTGGGGAGCGATTGGAGGGCGTGACCCCATGATCCGGGGCTGGGCGATCGCGGTGTTGTGTGGCGTGGTGCTGGTTGGCTTCCTGAGGCTCCGGTTCGATGCGGAGCCCTTGAGCCTGTTGCCGCAGGAGGTGGCGTCCGTGGCGGGCTTGCGATTGCACCAGGAGCATTTCGCGGGTGGGCGCGAATTGGTGGTGACGGTGCGGTCGGGATCCGCGGAGTCGTCGATGCGAGCGGCGGAAGCCGTTGCCCTGGGGTTGCGCGGCCTGACGAATGACGTCCGCAGCGCGCGGTGGCGCGTGTCGTTCGAGGAAGATCTGGCGGAGAACGTGGCGTGGCTGTGGTTGCAGCAATCGCCGGAGAAACTGCGCGCGCTGGGCGAGAGACTGCGACCGGAGCGCGTGGCGGAATCCGTCGCGGAGGCGCGGGAGCGGTTGGCGACCTCGCTGGATCCGGTGGAGATCGCGCGGGCGGGTTACGATCCGCTGGGATTGCTGGAGGTGCCCGGGTTGGATGCGGCAGGCGGCGGGGCCGGTGCGCCGGGTGGGAAGGACGGGTTCGGCAATGCGGCGGGGACTTTCCGGATGGTGATGGTGGAACCGACGAAGCCGCGAATGTCGTACCGGGAAGCGACCGGCTGGCTGGAACGCGTGAAGGCGCAGGTGGCGATCGCGGCGGCGGCGGCGGATGCGGCGGGTGTGCAGGTGGCCTACACGGGCGGACCGGCGTTCCTGACGGAGGTGGCCAACGGGATGGAGCGCGACCTGCAGACGTCGGTGGCGTCGACGGTGTTGATGATCGGGTTGTTGTTCTGGGCGGCGCATCGGTCGTTCCGGCCGCTGCGGTTGCTGGTGACGGCATTGCTGGGAACGCTGGTGCTGACGCTCGCTGCGGGCGGGTTGGTGTTGGGCACGCTGAACGTGATCAGCTGTGGTTTCGCCGCGGTGATGATGGGCTTGGTGGTGGATTACGGGTTGGTGGGGTTCCAGGAATACCGGGCGCATCCGGAGCTTTCACTGGCGGCATTGCGGCAACGGGTGATGCCCGGGATTGGATGGTCGGCGGTGACCACGGCGGGAACGTTCCTGTCGTTGGGGCTGGCGGGACTTCCGGGATTGGCGGAACTGGGCGTGCTGACGGCGATGGGATTGGGGATCGGTGCGGCGGTGATGGTGGGGTGGTTCCTGCCGCGGGTGTTGTCGGGAACACCGGCAAACCGCGCGGAGACGCTGACGGGCGGGGGCGCAACGGCGGTTCCGGTGGAACGTTCGTCGGCGACCGCCGGGGGCCTGTGGCTGACGGTGGGCGTGGCTGCGGTCTGTGTTGGGATTCTGGGTTTCGGCGGATTGCCTCCGATCGAACGGGGCGCGGCACCGCTCCGTCCGCGGAACAGTGCCGCCTATGCCGCGATGGAGGAGTTGCAGCGCGAGATGGGGCAGGATGGTCGAACCACGTGGCTGTTGTTTCGTGGGACCACGGCGGACGCGGTGGCCGAGCAGATGGACGCGGCGCGTCCGGTGTTGGAACGGGAGAAGCAAGCCGGACGGGTCACGGCGGTTCAATGGCCAACGGCTTTCTGGCCGCGCCCGGCGTTCGGGACGACGAATGCATCGATCCTGAAACCAGTGGTCGCCGGGTTGCCGCAGGCGATCGCGGCGGTGACTGCGGGAGGCTTCAACGCTTCCTCGGTGGTGCTGGCGGAACGTATCGGTGCGGTGTGGAAGGGATGGTTGCAGCAGGGGGTGGTGCCTTTGTGGCCGGACACGGAGAGCGCGCGTTGGCTGTCCGGGTTGGCGTCGTCGCGGACCTCCGCCGGAGGGTGGCTGGGGCTGGGGACGGTGACTTCGGCAGGGGCAGTCGTGCGTTTCGAGGGGTTGCCGGAAGGCGTGCTGGTGACGGGGTGGGATCGGCTGGGACCGGATCTGGTGGCGCGGGTGGGCGTGCGTGTGGCGTGGTTGATGGTGGGGATCGCCGGGGTGTTGGTGGGATGCCTGTGGCTGGCGTTCCGGCGGTGGAGCGAGGTGGCCCTGTCGGTGGCGGCGCTGGCGTTGAGCTTCGCGGTGTTGCTGGGGGTAATGCGGCTGCTGGGGGCGCAATGGAACCTCATGAACCTGGTGGCGCTGCCGCTGTTGTTGGGAACGTCGGTGGATTCAACGATCCACGTGCAGTTGGCGATGCGTCGGGCGGGTGGAATGTGGCGGGCGATGTGGCGGACGACCGGCGTGGCGTTGGTGTTGTGTGCCGGTGCCAACATCGCGGGGTTTGGGTCGCTGGCGTGGAGCAGCAACGCCGGGCTCGCGAGTCTCGACCTGGTGTGCGCGGGCGGCGTGGTCTGCGTGCTGGGTGTTTCGTTGGGGCTGTTGCCGGGTTGGTGGCGCTGGGTGCATCGCGGTGCGGAACCGACGGGCACGTCCGGGGCCTCGCAGATGTATGGCGCGGGAGGATGGCGTGCGGCCTGCGCGGTGGCGCGTTGGGTTCCGCGGCAGGGACTGGTGGCGGTCGCGATGGCCGTGGCGTGGGCGTATGGCGTGGTACGTCCGGGACGGTTGGCCACGGTTGCGGCGAACCTGTTGCCGGTGGTGGACGGGGACTCGGAGCGCGCGCGGAAGTTGGCCGCGTTGAACCTGCGGAACTTCGCCGCGAAACTGGTGGACCTCTGGCGACAGGAGGCAGGGGCCATGGCGGGCGGCGAAGTGGAGACCGCGGGCGGATGGGAAGCCTTCCACGCGGCCATCAGCAGCGGACGCGGCGTCCTGCTGGTCACCGTCCATCTGGGGAACTGGGAGGCGGGCAGCACGGTGCTGACCCGGTTCGGCGTTCGGCCCTTGGTGCTGACCGCGCCGGAGCCGGGGGGGCAGTTAACCGGCATGCGGGCCCAGGCGCGTGCGCGCTTGGGCGTCGATACGTTGGTCGTTGGCGCAGATCCGTTCGCATTCGTCGGGGTCATCCAACGGTTGCAGGCGGGTGGTGTGGTGGCACTGCTGGTGGATCGTCCCCCGGCGGGCCATGGCGTGGAGGTGGAGTTTCTGGGGCGCCGGATCCTGGCCAGTCCCGCTGCGGCCGAACTGGCACGTGCCACGGGAGCGGTGATCCTGCCGGTGTTCGTGGTGCGCGATGGGGAGTGCTACCGGGCGCATGCCCTGCCGATCGTGGAGTACGAGCGGCGGGCGCTCGGGAGCCGTGAGGACCGGGTGGCGTTGACCGGGCGCGTGCTCCGGGAGTTCGAACCCATCGTCCGGCGGCACCCGGACCAATGGTTTCACTTCGTGCCGGTGTGGCCGGAGGAGGGCGTGTGAATGGAACCGACTTTCGCCGGGTGAGGACACTCGGCCTACAGCTTGGGCCCTCCAGTCAAAACTTGTGTGAAGGGCCTGCCGTTACCGGTGGTCCGAGTTGGCGCATGAAATGGATGTGGGCCGGTGTTCTGGCCGCGTTGTGTTTGGTGCACCGGGTGCCGGCGGGACCTGCCGAGGAGGCGTGGGTGTCGCGCTGGCTCGCGTCCGCCACGAACCTCGTCACATGGCAGGCGGGCGTCACGCAGACGCGCCATCTGAAGGCGCTGACGCAGCCGCTGGTGTCGACGGGGAAGGTGTGGTTCGCTGCGCCCAATTCGTTCCGATGGGAACTTGGGGACCCACCGCAGTCGATCGCGCTCCGGAGCGGGGATTTGCTGACGGTGCTGACGCCCCGGTTGAAGCGCGCGGAACGGGTGGCCCTGGGATCGGCGGCCGGCGCGCCGGTCAATGACATGCTGGCGTTGCTGGATGCGGGTTTTCCGCGGGATCCGGAAGCCTTCGCGAAACGGTTCGAAGTGACGGGCGTGTCGACCAACGCAGGCGTCGTCCGACTGGATCTCAAGCCACGGGAAGCTTCCGCGCGTCGCATGATGCCCGCGTTGGCGGTGGAGTTGGACGAACTGGGCTGGGGACTGAAGGGGACGGATCTGACCTTCGTGGACGGTTCGCGGCTCAGGAACGAGTTTTCCGCGGTTGTCACCAACGCGCCGATGTCGCCGGAGCTGTTCCGGACGAATCTCGATGCGGAATGGAAGGTGCGGTGAAGCGGAAGATTCCTAACGGGTCATCCACAGATTTCGCAGATTCCACAGATGGAAAGTCGGGATGGAGCTTTCGGTTGCCGGGAAACGTGTCGTTGCAGGTGGGCGCACATGCCGGTTCCAACCTACCTGCGGCATCGGCGCCATCTGCGGATCTCAACGGTTTTATGGGGGTGAATTCTCGATGAACGAAATGTTATTGCAGGCGTTGGAGGCTTTGCCCCACGGGAAGGAGTTCCGGTTCGTGGATGCGCTTGTGTCGCTGGATCCGGGGAAGTCCGGCGTCGGTACCTATCGGTTGCCACCGGACGCGGAGTTCCTCCGTGGGCACTTCCCGGGGGATCCGATCCTTCCCGGGGTATTGATGGTGGAGGCGGTGGCCCAACTGGGTGGCGTGGTGGCGCAGTCGGATCCCGCCGTGGCCCCGCTGGCGGGGCTCAAGTTGACGGGGATCCGTGCGGCGAAGATCACCGGCACCGCGCGACCCGGCGAAACCGTCCAGATCGTGGCCAGCGTCCTGGGCCGCATGGGTCCGCTGGTGCAGGTCAGCGGAGCCGCGACCGTGGATGGTCGCGAGATCCTCCGGTGCGAGGTGACGCTGTCGGGGGCGCAGGGATGATTGATCGTGGAACGGTCCAGGCGTTGAGGATTACTTCACCGAAGAGTCGCAAAGAAATCGGTACCCGCATTGCGAACCCGATAACCCTGGCGAAGAAGCATCATTCTAAGGTCCTCGCGATGGGGCTTGGAGAGATGCTTGTGCTCAATATAAATGGATTTTGGTTTGAACTGATTGAA
>JBIKWS010000318.1:0-5183 GCA_044356195.1 Cyanophyceae cyanobacterium | reverse complement strand
CTCCGCGTTCACCACCGTCACCCCCTGCCGCTCACCCGCAAAAGCCCCTGTCCGCGGCCGTTGGAACGGAAACCGCGGATGCGTCGCCACCAGCGCCCGGGTCGTCGTCGATTCGGTCGGACGGAAGAAAAAGCCGAAGTTGCCATTCTGGTCCGAGATGGAAACCAGATCGCCGTCGAACACCACGGGTACGTTCTCCCCGTCCCGTTCATCCTGAGCCCGCAACACCCGCACCGTGGCCCCGGCCACCGGCGTCGCAGTTTCAGTTCCATTCGCGCTGCGGCTGACCGCACGGACAAACCCGCCCACCTTCAACGGCCCTCGCGAAAACAGCGGCATGATGCCGAACGCCGCCGTCTCGCCCTTGTGCGGATTGTCGTTGTTGCTCGCGACCTTGGGCGCGGTCACCAGCGACGCACCCGAGTCCTTCGCCAACTGCGCCAGGCGCCGCGCCAGCATCCCCACGAACGGCGGCGACGCCGTCCGCAGATGCCCACCCTCCGGGCCATCCGCCACGTAGTTCGCCGTATCCACGATCTGGTGCACCACCCGCCCATCCACCCGGATGGGCATGACCACCACGAAGGAGAGGTTCGTCGGCATCGGGCCCGGCGGCAGTCCCAGGTCCGACAGTTTCACCGGGATCCGGATGTCTGCCGCTTCCCGCAGCGGATCCCCCGACTCCGTCAGCTCGAACGCGCCAATCGGAGGCATCGCCCCTTCCGGCAGGTTGCCGCCCACCAACGCCGTGAACGTCGCGGGCTCCATCGAGACGAGCTGGAACAGCGTCTTCCCCGCCACCGACCCCGGATCCACGATCAGGTCCACCGGCACGCCCGGCCCCGTCGATCGGATCGTTCCACCCGACGCGAACAATCCCACCGTGCCGTCATCGAACCGTTGCCGTGTCGCCGGGATCTGGTTCCGCGTTCCGTTCGCGTTCACCAGCACCACCGAGATGAAGTCATCCACCGAACCCCGCACGAACGACACGAAGCTCCCGTCGGTTTCGGAGAGCACGGTCTGCGTCTCGCCCGTGGATTCATTCACCAGGACGACCTTCTGGCGCGGCTCGGCCGTGCCTTGCGAACCCTCGACCACGACGCCATCGCGGTCCCGCACCGGATCGTAGGCCGGGATCCGGGCCAGGATCTCGGGCGTGAGGTTGGTCGAACCCGGCGCGTAGATCGTCACCTGCGCCGCCAGGCCGCGGACCACCGCGTCGTTCACCGTGGTGAAACCGAATTCCCGCACGCCCTCCACCGCACGTCCCGCGAGGTCCACGACCGTTGAAGCCACCTTCAACCGGTACGCCGTCGCAGGAGCCAGCGCGTTCACCGGCAGCACCGTCACCGTCGTGCCCGCAAGGTTCAGCGTGACGCTCGCCGGGACCAGCACCCCGGCCGGATCCACCAACTGCACGCCTCCCGTGATCACCGTCACCGGATTCAACGCCCGACTGAAGGTCACCCCCACCGGCGTCACCCGCGCCACGTTCACGGCGTTGTTCGTCGGCGACACCGACACCACCTGCGGCCCCGTGAGACCCGCGCGGACATCCAACGCCACCGCCGCCAACGCGCCCCCAATGTCCACCGCGGCACTTCCCGTGTCCCCACGCACCGGATCCACCACCCGCACCTCCGACCCACCCGCCGGGGCCAGCAGCCGATACCGGCCATCCGACTCCGTAAGCGCCGTCCAGGGCCCCCGGCGGACCACCATCCCGGGCTCGGTCTGCCCAACCGCGTTGCGCACCACGCCTTCGACCAACGCCTCCGGCCCCGACGTCTTGAACAACAGGTATTGGCCGCCGCCGTCCACGCCCGGCAACCCGCCCTCGCCCGGCTCGGTCACGCCCAGCTTCCCCGCGGCATCACTCACCATCCGCAACACCGGCTGGAACCCGTGCTGCCCCGCATCAAACACCGCCCGCGCCAGCACGTAACTCGACGACGGATCGACCGTCCCAAACTCCACACCCAGTCGACGCCCGGGGGCCACCACACCCACCCCCAGTTCAAACGCGCGGACCAGCGTCAACCCGGCCGGAACCAGATCCGCAACCGCACCCAACGAAGGCTCGCGCAACCACACCGCCTCGGCTCCCGCCACATCACCCGCCCGCGCCGCAATCCGCAGCGAACCCACCGCAACCCCGGTCGCCTCCGGTCTCAACACGCCCCCCGCAAACGCACCCGGCGGCAACACGTCCACCCGGACTCGCGCCTCCGACAATTCTTCCCCGGGCAACAGCTGGAACGGCCGCACCGGGAACTCCGCCACCAACGGCCCCGTTCCCGGGTCGTTCAACGGCCGGAACGCCACCAACCGGAGCGTGTACGCCGGCAACTTCCGCCGGCTTCCATCCCGCAACCGATATTCCTCCACCACCTCGCACGGCACTTCGAGCCCGCTCACCAGCGCTCCGGCCGTCGACGAAATCTCCACCCGCGCCCGCGCCGTCACCCGGCCCGCCTCACGGCTCGCCGACGCCGACGCCGGATCCACCCCACCCACGGCCCGCAACCCGGCGGGCACATCGATGACGTTCACGCCACGTAGCACGCCGCCCACCACCGGCAGCACCGGACCCACCCCGCCACCGTCCGGCACGAGCAGCGCATGGAGGCCCGCCTCCGCAAGATTCACGGCGACCCGACGCAGTCCCGTGCCCGTCACGCGTTCAACCCCCTGCCACGCGCGTTGGACTGCATCCCAACGCGCCCACACCGCCTCGCGTCCCACCGGCAGGATCTCGAGCAACTCCACTTCCCGGGCCCCCGCATCCCCGCGGATCACCACCGCCGGACTCCATCCCCGCGGCAACGGCGCCGGCAACGCCTGCACCGGAAACCGGGTCGTCCCCCCCGCATCCACCGGCACCTGCCGGACCGTCAAAAGCTCCGTGACCGCCCCCGATCCCAGCCCTTCCGCCAACCGCACCATCGGCTCCATGCCCGGCGCGCGGAACGTCCATCCACGCACTCCCGGCCCCGCCTCCAGGCTGAGCCAGCCACCCCGACCCGACGCCACCCGGCGCGGTGTCACCGGTCCGATCTCCTCCGCTTCCGTGCCTTCGGCCGGAAGGCCATCGGCGCTCAACACCCGCACCACGCCCAGGGGAAACGATTCCGGAGCCGAATACACCGCGACCGCCAATTCCGGCCGGGTCCGCGCATCGCCCATCGAAAGCGTGAAGGCCCGCAGCGCCGTCCCCGGCAGGAATCCCGTCGTCCCGACCAAGGGCGTCAGGTGGAAGAACGCCTTCCCCTCGTCGTCCAGGGCGGCCCCCTGGATTCCGGGAGCCACCGACGTCGCCGTCTCGAACCGCAGCACCAACGGCGTCCGCAGCGTCCGCCCCGTGCCATTCGTCACCACGACATCGACGTCCCACCGTCCGCTGGCCTGGTTTGGCCGGAACGCCCGGAAGAAGACGCCCGCCGTCGGTTCCGCCCGTTCCAGCAGCACATCCTGCCCGCCAATCTCGAACGTCCGGAACTGGGCCCGGACCGACGGCACCCACGCAACCAGCCCCAGCAGCACGCAGGCGATCCCAAGAAAACGATTCACTTCCGACCTCCCATCCCACGGCCACCCAGCCACAGCAACCCGGCGCCCATCAACCCCAGCGCCCACATCGACGCTTCCGGCACCACCATGGCGTACCCGC
Source organism: Cyanophyceae cyanobacterium (assembly GCA_044356195.1). GTDB lineage: Bacteria > Verrucomicrobiota > Verrucomicrobiia > Limisphaerales > UBA9464 > UBA6176. Next base: position 1,510 of record JBIKWS010000318.1, on the reverse strand, counting down.
GGCTCACGGCGGCGTCGCCGTTGTTGAAGAAGTCAAAACGCGTCCGAAGCTCCGCGTTGCCCAGCGTCGGCGGCAACTGCACCTCCACCGCATACCCGAACGACACCGGTGCACCATCCAGCAACACCACCCGCGGATCGATCTCGGAAACGCGGATCCCGCCGCCCGCCAGCAGCCCGCCCGGTGCCAATGGCGCAATCGTCAGGCCAAAAACGTCCCCTGTGACCAACACGGTACTGCCGCTCCCGTCCGCCCGCGACAGGCTGATCGTCAGGCTGTCGAACAGGAACCCGATCCCCGCCGCCTCCCGCGTCGCAAACCCGATCTCGTACTGCAACCGACCCGGCAGGCCGCGCCCGTCCTCCGCGCCCAGGGCCAATTCCCGGCTTTGCAGCACCGCCGCCACCGTCGAATCCGCGATCCACGGATCCCCCAGTCCCCCGATGGCCTCCTGCGCCACCGCCACCCCCATCCCAAGGAGGCCACCGAGGATCAGGCCACCGGCCCGACCCCAGCCCGTCTGCTGCTGAGAATGCGTCACAACCCACTCTTCGCAGGTCCAGGGCCAATCCTAACAAGGATTCTTCCTCCCCCCGGACGAATCTGAAGGCCGGGTGCCCTCACCCGGCGCCCTCGTTGTAGGCCGCGTGCCCCCACGCGGCGGACTGCAAGTTCCCAGTTCCCAGTCTCCAGTTCCCAGCCAGCCGCAACGCGGCGCACGGCGATAGCCCAGGGTGCAGCGTAGCGGAACCCTGGGTCCTCCCATCCCACGACATTCCGCCCCAACGGGGCGGACGGTGACGCCCCATCGAACTCGGCGTCGATTGCCGCAACCGATCCGACCGCCCCCCACGCCTGCCCCTCACCCCCGCCGCCCAAACCTCCGCAACCATCCCCACTCCACACCAACCCCAACCCCAATCCCCACCACGTACGCCACCAAATCGGGCCCATTGAAGACCGACCCAAGCACCAGATGTCCCAGACGGGTTGAACGGATCCCGTCGATCCACGGGGCGTGGTAAAGCTGGAGAAACTCAACCGACCACGCAAAACACACCGCGCACACTCCAACGCGCAGGGTCGAACCCCGGACAAAGACGAACCCGAGACCGAAGAACACCATCAACGCCCACAACGCATCTCCACCGTACTTGGAGACCGACCGCGGGAGCGGAACCCAACCCGAGCGCCACAGTAGGCCCATCCCGATCACCCCCACGATGGCGATGGCATACACCGCACGACTCCGCCGGACAGGGACAGGCAATCCCTCCCCCCGTTCGTCAGGAGGCGAAACGCCGCGTGAGGGCACGCAGCCTGCATTCCATGCCCCTTGAAGGCCGGGTGCCCCACCCGGCGGAGGCCGCTCACCACCGTATCGATCATCGGTTTGCATTCAGGACAGAGCTCGAAAACAGGACGGCAGGATCTCCGCCGAACCCGTGCCATCCCGACAACATCCTGTGAATCCTGTTCATCCTGTCCGCCTTTAACCCCAAGTCTCCTG
>JBIKWS010000317.1:0-5192 GCA_044356195.1 Cyanophyceae cyanobacterium | reverse complement strand
GTGATGCCCTCGATGGTGCTCTCGGAGTAACCGAGGCGGCGGAGACCTTCAGGCACCGTGCGGTTCACGATCTTCAGCATGCCGCCGCCGGCGAGCAGCTTGTACTTCACCAGGGCGATGTCGGGCTCGACGCCGGTGGTGTCGCAATCCATGAGGAACGCGATGGTGCCGGTGGGGGCGAGCACGGTGACCTGGGCGTTCCGGTAACCGACTTCCTTTCCGCGGCTCAGGGCGCGATCCCAGCAGCGGCGGGCCTCGTCCTTGAGATAGGCGAAGTCGCTGCTGGCCTGGATGTCCTCGACGGCGTTCCGATGGAGTTGGATGACGCCCAGGGTGGATTCGATGTTGTCCTTGTGCGCGGTCTTCGCGACGCCGGTGCACCGGGCATCCGCATAACCGGGGAAGGCTCCCATGGCGGCGGCGATCTCGGCGCTCTGCTCGTAGGCATGCCCGGTCATGACGGCCGTGATGGCTCCAGCGAGGGCGCGGCCTTCATTCGAATCGTAGGACAGGCCGTAGCTCATGATGAGCGAGCCGAGATTCGCGAAGCCCAGTCCGAGGGTGCGGAAGATGTGGGAGTTCTCGGCGATCTCCTTGGTCGGATAGCAGGCGTTGTCGACGAGGATTTCCTGCGCGGTGATGTAGATCCGCACGGCGGCCTTGAACCGGTCGAGATCGAAGATCCCGTCCGGGCGCTTGAACTTCATCAGGTTCAGCGACGCCAGGTTGCACGCGGTGTTGTTGAGGAACACGTACTCGGAGCACGGGTTCGTGGAGTGGATCGGCTCGGTCCCCTTGGCCGTGTGCCAGCGCTGGATGGGGCCGTCGTACTGGAGGCCGGGATCACCGCACACCCAGGTGCCCTCAGCAATCATGTCCAGCAGCTTGGAGGCATCCTTCTTCTCGAGCGGTTTTCCGGAGGTGACGGACCGGGTCCACCATTCCTTGCCCTCGATGGCTGCCTGCATGAACTCGTCGGAGACGCGGACCGAGAGGTTCTCGTTCTGGTACATCACGGAGCCGTAAGCCTCTCCGTTGAACGACCCGTCGTAGCCCTGTTCGATGAGCGCCCAGGCCTTCCGCTCCTCCTTCATCTTGGCACCGATGAAATCCTCGATGTCGCCGTGCCAGTCACGGAGCGTGTTCATCTTGGCCGCCCGACGCGTCTTGCCGCCGGACTTCACGACATTGGCTACCTGGTCGTAGACCTTGAGGAAGGACAGGGGACCGGAAGGACGGCCGCCGCCCGAAAGCTTCTCGCGCGAGGAGCGGATGGGGGAGAGGTCGGTGCCGGTTCCGGAACCGAACTTGAACAGCATCGCCTCGGCGTGGGCCAGGCTCATGATGCTTTCCATGTTGTCGTCGACGCTCTGGATGAAGCAGGCGGAGCACTGGGGGTACTCGTACTGGGTGGAAGCGCGCTCGGCCTCGCCCAGGGCGTGGTTGTAGTACCAGTTGCCGCGGCCGGAGTTCTTGCCGACGCCGTATTGGTGATGGAGCCCCACGTTGAACCACACGGGGCTGTTGAACGCGCCGTACTGATTCGCGCAAAGCCAGGTGAGTTCGTTGTAGAAGAGTTCCCCCTCTTCCTTGGTGAAGTAACCGTCCTTGATGCCCCAATCCGCGATCGTGCGGGTGACGCGATGGATCAGCTGGCGGACGGACTGCTCACGCTCCGGCTTCGCGGGGTCACCATAGAAATACTTGGAGCAGACGACCTTGGTGGCGAGCTGCGACCAGGAACGGGGAACTTCCACGCCCTCCTGCTTGAAGATCACCTTGCCGGAGTCATCGGTGATCTCCGCCGTGCGACGCTCCCAATCGATCTGATCGAAGGGGCTGATCTTGGGATCCGAGAAGACGCGGGTGATCGGCATCCGGTGCTTCTTGGGGGACACCTTCTGCGGCTTGCTGCGGTTTCCGGTCGCGACCGGGCGCTCGGGAGCGGTCACGGTGGCGCGGGCTGAGGTCTTGGCCTTCGCCCGGCCGGAGGGGCGGCCGGAAGCGGAAGCAGTGGGAACGACGGAATCGCGGGCGTCGATCATGGCAGGGCTGGTTTTGATATGGTCAGAATCGGTGGATGAACGTGGAACAGGACGAGTCGTCAGGAACGGAAGCAACGTTCGGAACCGGGTGGACCTGTGACATCCGCGGCGGGGCCCGAGGGGGGATTCAGGGGCGGCACGTGGAGGGTGCAGCAGCACTGAGGGGCCTGGCGGTACTTCACAAGGGGTCTCAGCATCCGAATGGCGTCGTCTTCGATGTCCTTCAAAACTCTTTGCTGGCGCTTGCTTTCCTTTCGGTTTGGCTGCGCTAGCAACCCTATCCCTTGGGGACAGGGGGCGACGCTAACACCATATGTTGGGGGTACAAGTGCTTTTTGGTGAAATGTCACTTTCGCGTTAAAGGCTGGAAAACCGCAGGAAAACACTGCCGCAGGACAGGCACGCCAGCCCCCACAAACCTCCGCTCGCCTCGCATATCCCCCAGGCCGCTTTCCGGGCGGGAATCGGGGAGAGACCTGGATGCAAACTACGGATGATCGTGACGATTCGTCGGCTGCACCCTCAAACAACAGAAGCGCCCTGAGTGCCACGTGGGCACCCTTCGAATGGCTCAGTCATTGGTTTGGAGGCGATGGATCATGGGTTGAAGCGATGTAGACGGAGCCGGAAGGACTCCTTTTGATGGTATCTGTCGCCCCTGCCGTGGCTGGGTGTTTCTGGGGGAAGGGACCCAACGCTCACGCGCTGAGGAGGTCCCGGTAGTCCTCGAAGCGGAGGTCGGGATGGATCCCCCCTGCAGGCAGACTTCGCGACCTCAACCGGCAGCCGGCGAAGGTTTTGGATGCGGTCCGTAAATTCGGGATCGCCGAGGTGCGCACGCGGAAGGGTGAGATATTCACCGTGGCTCCGAAGGCAGCCCCTGGGGCTCGACGACCATCGGAAGTGGTTCCCGATTTTGAAGGGCTTTGGAAGAAGCAGCGAGAGGCCGGTCACATTGGACCTGCGACCCAGGAGAACGAGCGGATCAACCGGATCATCGCCGGCGAGGAATGAGCATCGGGACATCCTTCACGTTGCCTCGGCGGTGGTGCTGCGGGCGGAGCGATTCATTTCCCTCGATGCCAAGGCGAATGAATTGGCCAGGCTGGTTGGGCTGGCGACCCGTTTTGGCGAATAAAGCAAAAACCCGTCACCATCAACGGGACTTCTGCGAGTCTGCAGGGGGGACGATTCAGGTCGGAATGGAGTGTGGCGGAAAGGGCGACCTGCCCGATGACCGGTGCTGGATTTGTCCAGATCGTGTCGAATCCGGCATTCTCCCGCGACGCGGTCCCGGTTTTGTCGGCGAACACAGTCGCGAAGGACCACGCCTTCTGGGAGGATGATGTTCCTGTGGCGGAAGCGGTTGCCTTCAGCGGGGTCCGGTTGCTGGGGAACCAGCAGGTGACGGATGCGTATCTCTTGGGGCTCGCGATCCGCCGAGGTGGCGTGTTGGCGACGCTGGACCCAAGGATTGCGTCGCTGACGCAGGTTGAAACGGTGGAGCGGGTGGAGCGGAAGGCGGTGGAGTTCGTGGGCTGAGGCTGGATCGAATGGGTTGGCTCCGGTCACCGGAAGGTCTTTGTCCCGGGAGCATCCTTCAGCAACAAGGGTTCGCAAGTGGTGCGCTGCGCCCCTTGACGAGGCGAACGGGGCTTCTTCGCAGGTGGGGTTCATTGCTCGGAAGTTCTGAATGGCTCGTCAGCATTTCGACGGTAAAAATGCTGGCGATGTTTACACGGCATCACCCGTCGCCGGCTCATTCGTTCTTTCTGTTCGGGCCGCGCGGCACGGGCAAGAGCACCTGGTTGAGGCAGGTCCTGCCCGATGCGCTGTGGTTTGACCTGCTGCGGACGCACACGCTTTTGGCGCTGACGAGGCAACCAGAGTCCTTCCGTCAGCAGGTCGAGGCCCACCCGGCGGGCAGTTGGGTGGTGGTGGACGAAGTACAGCGGCTGCCAAGCCTGCTGAATGAAGTCCATGCGCTGATCGCGGAGACCGGGCGGCGGTATCGGTTTGCGTTGAGCGGGTCGAGTGCGCGCAAGCTCAAGCGGCTGGATGTGAACCTCCTCGCCGGACGCGCCGTCAACCGGCAGTTCTTTCCCCTCACATCTGCGGAATTGGGTCATGATATCGACCTGGAGCGCGTGCTGCGCTTCGGGTTGCTGCCACAGATCCACGTCGAGCCGGAGCACGCCCTCGACGTTCTGGACGCCTACGTTTCAAACTATATCCGGGAGGAAATCCAGCAGGAGGCATTGGTGCGGAGCCTGGATTCGTTTGTGCGGTTCCTGGAAATCGCCGCGCTCATGAATGGACAGATCGTCAACGTGGCAGGGTTATCGCGGGATGCGGCCGTCGCGCGGCCGACGGTGCAGGGGTACTTCGACGTGCTGGCGGACACCTTGATTGGCTTCTGGCTGCCGGCGTGGCAGCGAGGTGCCAAGGTCAAGGAGGTGGCCAGCCCGAAGTTCTACCTGTTTGATCCGGGCGTGGTGCGGGCGCTCGCCGGGCGTGCGCGCGAGCCCCTGGAGGGCAGCGAGCGGGGATTCCTGCTGGAGACCTGGGTGCTGCATGAGTTGCGTGCAGCGATGGCCTTCCACAACAGCGGCGGCCAATTGCATTTCTGGCGCACGTCCCACGGTACCGAAGTGGATTTCATCTGGACACGGGCCAATCGCTCCGTGGGGATCGAGGTGAAGGCTGCAGAGCGCTGGCGACCCGAGTTCGGGGGGCCGCTGAAGGGGCTGATCGAGGAAGGCGTCGTCCAAGCCGGGTTCGGGGTCTATGCGGGGGCCGTCGAACTCCGCGATGGTCCCCTGCGTGTCCTGCCGCTGCAGCAGTTCTTCAGGACCCTCTCGGAAGGGGGGATTTTCGACTAGGCCCCCACTGCCCGGTGGTGCGGCGAGCTGGGCCACTCCGCGGGTGGGGTTTCTCGGTGAAAGGTGCTTCCGGGATACCGCCGGGTGAGGGCACCCGGCCTTCAGACGGCCGTGCCGGCGGGGACCGCTGCGGAGGTGACCGGACGGTAGAGGGTGGTGCGCTGGCGTGGGGTGCGGCCTACGGATCGGATGGCCTCCTGGAGTTCGGCGGGCGTGCGGTGTTCGCCGTGGGTGCCGCCACTGCCGCGGGTGATGCTTTCCTCGT
>JBIKWS010000316.1:0-5203 GCA_044356195.1 Cyanophyceae cyanobacterium | reverse complement strand
CCTTCGACCACCAATCAGGTCGTCGGCACGATCCAGATCCGGCGGCGGGTGACCGAAGCTGACCTCGTCCGCCAGCGTCGCGCGGTCAACGAAGGGGTTGCCGTCTCCAACGTGCCCCCCGCGACCACCGCCGAAACACCCAAGGTCATCCGCGACCCGGTGCTCGGTCGCGCCCTGGATCTGATCAAGGGTCTGGCTGTGCTCCAGCCCGCCAAGCCTTGAAGGCGGGGGGAGGATCGGGATCCCGCCGCGTGGGGGCACGCGGCCTGCAATCCGCCAGGCTGTAGGCCGGGTGCCCTCACCCGGCAGGCCCACGGATCCACTCCATCAACGAGCGCATGGATCCCATGAATGCCTCCCATCCATCCCACCCCACATGCCTCCCTGCGTGGAAACCGATCCTCGACAAATCCTTCCACTAGTTGAACCTCGCACGGTCTTAAACCTCAGCCTTGGAGAGCGCATGAAGAATCGCACAATCCTGTTCCTTACCGGCCTCGCGGCCCTCGGCACCCTCGCACGCGCCGACGTGCTGTTGACCGAATCGTTTACCTACGACAACGGCAACCTGATCACCCTCTCTGGCGGTGCCTGGCGCAACCACAGCGGAACCGAACCCCTCGCCGTTGTTGGCGGTCAGGGCGTCATCAACCAGGGCGACGCCACCGGCGGTCGCGAAGACCTCAACCGCCTCCTGTCGTCCACGTTCGATCCCGCCACGGACAACACCACCGCGATCTACGCCTCCTTCACGGTCTCCTTCAGCGCTCCGCCCGTAGGCACCGGATCCTACTTCTTCCACCTGAAGTCGAGCGCAGCCAACGAGTTCTACGGTCGTGTCGGAGCCACTGTCGAAGGTGCCGCCCCCGGCTCCTTCCGCATGAGCCTTTCCAACGAGGCCTGGAGCAGCGCCGCCACGGTCGAGTACCCGATGGATCTGGCCCTGAACACGTCGTACATCGTCGGCATCAAGTACGACCTGGCCACTGACAGGACCACCTTGTGGTTGAATCCTGAGTCCGAGGCCAGCACGAGCATCACGGCCACGGATACCGTCTCGTATGCCGCGGGTGGCATCATCGAAGCCGCCGCCCTCCGTCAGGGAACATCCGTCACCACCGGAGCCCCCGGGGTCCTGACCATCGACAACATCGTCGTCGCCACCACCTTCGCTGAGGGTGTGGCCGTTGTTCCCGAGCCGTCCACCTGGGCGCTGCTCGGTCTCGGCACGGCCGGCCTCATCTGGGCCGCCCGCCGCCGGAAGTAATCCCTGCGATTGCCTTTCAAAGCCCGCACGGCATCACCGCTGTGCGGGCTTTTTCATGCAACCCACTCTTTGTAGGCCGGGTGCCCTCACCCGGCGCACTTCAGGATCCGTCGCGTGGGGGCACGCAGCCTACAATTCTCTAGGAAACTCCCTTCTTGCAGACGGGCTTTTTCTTTTCCCCCGGCCCGGATTCCCGGACCTTCACCCCGTGTTCCGTCCGTGCATCGATCTTCGCGGTGGCCGTGTCGTCCAGATCGTCGGAGGCTCCCTGAGCGACTCCGGCAATGGGGTCCGCACCAATTTCGAATCCGACCTTCCCCCGGCGTGGTTCGCCGCGCGTTACCGCGAGGATCACCTCACCGGCGGCCATGTCATCGCCCTCGGACCCGGCAACGACCAGGCCGCACGCGAAGCCCTTGGGGCCTGGCCCGGCGGACTCCAATACGGCGGCGGCGTCAACGGGGACAACGCGCGCGCGTGGCTCGATGCCGGTGCCTCGCATGTCATCGTGACGTCCTGGGCCTTTCGCGATGGATGCGTCGATTGGTCGCGCATCGATCAACTCACCCGCTCCATCGGACGCGAACGCCTCGTCCTCGACCTCAGCTGCCGCCTTCGCGACAACGCCTATTGGGTCGTCACCGACCGCTGGCAGAAGTTCACCGACGTGCAACTCGGACCCGAGACGTTCCAGCGCCTGGCCAACGCCTGCGACGAATTCCTCGTCCACGCCGTCGACGTCGAGGGCCTCTGTCGTGGCATCGACACCGAACTCGTGGCCCGCATCGCCGAATGGTCGCCCATCCCGGCCACCTACGCCGGTGGCGCGAAATCCATCGAGGATCTCGCCACGGTCCAGAGGATCAGCGGGGGCCGCGTCCACCTCACCATCGGCTCGGCCCTCGACCTCTTCGGCGGCACCGGCGTGAAGTACGCGGATTGCGTCGCCTTCAACCGGGGCGCGGCATCTAATTCTTAGCCATCCGCGCCTTCGTCTCGGCAAGGAGGGCTTCGACGTCCGGACGCACATCCGCACGCGTCGCCGAATCCATCCGGTCGATGAACAGGATGCCGTTCAAGTGATCGATCTCATGCTGGACGGCGCGGGCGAGCAGCCCGCCCGCCTTGAACCGATATTCCTCCCCGCGTTCGTTCCAGGCCGTGACCTCGACTTCGCCCTGCCGTTCCACGTCGCCGTAGATCTCCGGAAAACTGAGGCAACCCTCGGGTCCACGGACGCGAGCGCCCACCGGCGTCACGGTCGGGTTGATGAGCACGAGGGGCATGAAGGCATCGACACTGGCGGGGTGACCGTCGATCCAGAGCTGGGACGGTCGGTCCGTCACGCCGCGGACGTCGATGACCGCCAATTGCAACGCCCGCCCCACCTGCTGGGCGGCGAGACCCACGCCATGCGCATGGCGCATGGTCTCGAACATGTCGGCGACGAACTGACGGGTCTCGTCAGTGACCTGGGGGATGCGGGCACCCTTCTGGCGCAGGGCCGGGTGACCGTATTTGACAACGGGCAGGACCATGGGAAATCGCGATGGAGTTCTGGAACGGAAAGCGATGGGTTACTCGGCAGGCCAGCGGCGCATCAACTGGCTGAGGTCGGAAACGCGGGGGCTCTCCGCCGTGCGGACGTAGTGGCCGCTGGTCGTCGCGCCGCAGAGCACGGAGTCGGCATTCGAAAGCCCCAGCAACTTGCCGAGACAGAAGCCACTGTTGAAGTGATCGCCCGCCCCCGTCGTGATCATCGGCTTGCGGCAGACCGGACCTTCCACCACATCCGCCTGCCCATTCGAAACCGCCAGCGCATAGGCCACCGGATGGATGACCAGCGTATCGACCGCGACACGCTTCTGGATCTCGAGGCCCAATTGCGCCAACCCCTGCCAGTCGCGATGCGACGCATCGAGTCCCAGCACACGCGCGATCTCGTAGGCCTCCTTCTCGTTCAAACCCAGGATCACGTCGAACCGCGACTGGAACCGCACGATCAATTCCAGCGCCCGTTGGATGTCCGCCGCCGTACGCTTCTCGGGATCCGCGAGGTCGAAGAAGATCTTGCGCCGCTCGCCCAGCAGGCCCGGCAGGAGGTCCGATTGGATCGCCGCCCAGATGTCCGACATGTACGGCAGCATCGTCCAGTTCACGAAGCCCACGAGGTCAGCCGAGGCGAACTTCAGGGCGAACCGGTCCTTGCCGTACCGGTTGCAGATGTTCGCCCAGTTGACCTCCTTCAGCGTGTAATGCTTCCCGACCATGATCTTGCCGTCCTCGAATTCGAGGGCGTCCGTCAGGCCGGGTCCACAGATCGACGCCACGTCCGCACGGCGGCTGAATCCCTCGAATACCGGATGCAGCGCGGGATAACCCAGCGCGCCGAGGTAACTCACCCGCAATCCCAGGCTCGCCAGGGCGTTCGCCATGATCGGGCCGTTCCCGCCCAGCTTCGTCAGGACGTTCACCAACTCCACGTTCGTGGAATGCCCCGCCGCCGCCGAAAGCCGCGCGCCATACGCCGCGATCGTCGGCACCCGGTCAAACCGCTCCGCGTCGTACCGCTTGTCGACGACATGGAGGATCTCATCCACAAAACCGTCGAGCCCGACAAAGGCGCTGAGGGCGGGGACCTTGGCGGCGACTGCATCGAGGCGGTCGGCGACACCGTTGCGGAATTCCTGCGAGTTGAGCATGCGGAGAAGGGAGGGTTTCGGAGGGAAGGAAAACGGGGAAATGAGGGGTGATCCTCAGTCGATCTGGATGCCGAGCACTTCGAGGACACGGTTGAGTTCGTCGTCCGAACCAAAACGGATCTCGATCGACCCGCGCCCGGCGCGGTACCGGACGCCGACCTTCGTCGCGAGCCGCTCGCGCAGGCGGTTCTCCACGTCGAGGACATGGGGATCCCGGCTGACCGAAACCGTCGTGGTCGAGGTCGCGGGCGCGGCCGTCTTCGGGGCGAGCATCTGGGTGACCAGTTCCTCGGTCTGCCGGACGCTCAGGCCGCGTTGGCGGACCTGTTCGGCCGCGGAAATCTGAAGCGCCGGATCGGGCAACCCGAGCAACACCTTCGCGTGCCCGACCGAGAGCTGACCCGTACGGAGCGCGTCATGCAAAGCGGGAGCCAGTTTCAGGAGGCGGAGGGCGTTCGTCACCGCCACGCGGCTGCGGCCCACCTTCTGGGCCACCTGTTCCTGCGTGAGATTGAACTGCGACTGCAACTGCGCGTAGCCATTGGCTTCTTCCAGCGGATTCAGGTTCTCCCGCTGCAGGTTTTCGATCAGTGCCAACTCCAGCACTTCGCGATCCGTCGCCGGACGCTCGATCACCGGCACCTCGGAAAGCCCGGCCAACCGTGCCGCACGCCATCGTCGCTCACCCGCGATCAGTTCCAACCGATCACCCACCGGACGCACCACCAGCGGCTGGATGATCCCCTGCTCGCGGATCGAGTCGGCTAGTTCACGGAGGGATTCCTCCGTGAAGTCGCGTCGGGGCTGGAGCGGGCTCGGCACCACACGGTCCAGGGACACCTTCCGGACGCCATTCTCCGGTGCAGCGGCTGCCAGGCCGGAGGACACGGCCGTCGTCGGCAATGGGGCCAACGCGGCAGGCGGCGGCGCGGATGGACGTCCGCCGCCGCCGAGCAACGCACCCAGGCCTCTTCCCAGCGCCGGCTTCGACATGGCGCGCAGATTAGGAAGGCGACCGGGGGGGTGCAATGGTTGAGACGGGCAATTCAGCTGTAGGCCGGGCGCCGTGACTCGCCACATCTCGCGAATTCACACCGCAGTCCGGGGCGGCGACGTCCTCGTCGCCCTTTCCCAAAGCCTCCTCCCACGGCGATGAGGACATCGCCTCCCCGTTCCAGACTCACACCCCAGTCCGGGGTGGCGACGTCCTCGTCGCCGTTCCAAAGCCATTCCC
>JBIKWS010000314.1:0-5220 GCA_044356195.1 Cyanophyceae cyanobacterium | reverse complement strand
CGCGCGGTGATCACCACGCAGACGCGTCTCCGCACAGGTTCGTTGCTCATGTTGGACTGCCTTCCACTCTCAGGTCCGCTTCCGAAATCGGGTGATCCGCCGCCACGTCGCGCACCAACACCCGGCCCGCGATCCGTTCCACGGCTTCCGGGGACATGCCCGGTCCCGCCTTCTTCAGGACGAAATCTTCCGCCACCAGCCGCGTTCCCTCCGCCATCGGTCGCGCCGTGACCAGCACCTTCTGGAAGGTCCGACGCATCGGATCCATCTCCACGGCCACGGCCTCCTTCTCCACCGGCGTCGACAGCATCGCGTGGATCGCCCGCACGCCTTCCGTCAATTGCGCCAACTCCGGAAACGTCACCGACGCCGGAACGTCCGGCCCGAACATCTGCCGACTGAACGTCACGTGCAGTTCCACCATCGACGCCCCCAGCGCCGCTGCCGCCAGCCCCGCGTAGATCCGGCCGGAATGATCCGACAATCCCACCGGGCAACCGAACCGATCGCGCAACTCCGCCAGCACGTTCAATCCCACCTTCTCCGGCGGACACGGGTACATCGTCGTGCACTGGAAGACCCCGACATCACAGCCTGCGTCACGACTGATGGCCACCGCGCGATCCAACTCCGTCATCCGGCTCATCCCCGACGACAGCAACACCGGCAGGCGGGTCGCCGCCATCTGCCGCACCAGCGCCGTGCTGGCCACCTCGCCCGAGGCCACCTTCCACACGCGGATGCCGAGTTGGATCAGCAGGTCCACCGCTTCCGGGGAAAACGCCGAACTCACGAACAGTAGGCCGCGCTTCTCCGCATGCTCCTTCAGGCCCGCCCACTGCACAGGCGTGAATTCCATCCGCTTCCAGTAGGCATAGCGGGTTTCGTCCTGGCGACTGAAGCGCACCCGCCACGGTTCGTGGATCGTGCTTTCCGCCGCGGCGATGTGCGTCTGGAACTTCACCGCGTCCGCCCCAGCGTCCGCGATGGCATCAATGAACGCGTGCGCCGTGCCAAGGCTGCCATCGTGCGCCTGCGCCACCTCGGCGATCACCAGCGGCCGATGCCCCGGCCCCACGGTCTGCCCATCGATCTGGATGCTCTTCATGCTTTGGAACTGCCCCGATGCTGCATGTCGTTCACGTCTTGTCGACTCGCCGGCGCTCCCGATGCGCCCGCTGATACCGGAGGAAGGTGTAGAAGGCCGACATCCACGCGATGTCGAAGCCGGCCCATCCATCGAGGAATCCACGCTTCACCACATAACTCCGCAGGAACCGCCACGGCGGCCGCACCACCAGGTCGAGTCCGCCCACCCGACGTCCACGACGTTGGCAATCCGCGTTGAAATCCTCGGCGTACCGCAGCGCCTTGCGGACGTGGTGCTCGACGCTTTCGCCGCTGTGATGTTCCAGGTCACCCGACAACCGCCCCACGGCTCCGTCCACCTGCAGGATCGCGTGCGGTTCCGCACCGCCCCACCGGGCCAGATCGCGCTTCCATAGCCGCGTCTGCCGATCGGGATACCAGTCGCCGTGGAGGATCCAGCGATCGCCAAACCACGTCTTCCGCGGAAACGAATACGCCGCGCACGTCCCGCCCCCTTCAACGGCCGCCACGATCTGGTCGCGCAACTCCGGCGTGACCACCTCATCGCAGTCCAAACCCAACACCCACGGCTGCGTCGTCTTCTCCAGCGACGCGTTCTTCTGTCCCACGAATCCCTTCCACGGCTCCCGATACACCCGGGCACCTGCCTCGCGGGCGATGGCCTCGGTTCGGTCGGTCACGTCGTGGTTCAAAACCACCACCACCTCCGAGGTCCATCCGGCCACCGACGCCAGAGTCCTCGCGATGCGCGCCTCTTCGGCACCGGCGATCAGGCTCACGGAAATAGGAGAGGGCTTCATGCCGGACATTCCGCCTTGGGATTACTTGCGCGCTGCGATGCCCTGCCGCGCCGCCATCTCGGCGAATCGGCCTCCACGCCGGAGCAATTCCTCGAACCCGCCATCCTCGACCACGCGCCCCGCCGACAGAACGAGGATGCGGTCCATGCCCTTCAACGTGGACAAGCGATGCGCGACGCAGATCACGGTGCGGTTTTCCTCCAAGCGTTCGATCGCCACCTGCACCTCCGCCTCCGACTGCGCATCCAACGCGGCCGTGGCTTCGTCCAGCACCAGGATCGGCGCGTTCCGCACGAACGCCCGTGCAATCGCCAAGCGTTGCCGTTGTCCGCCGGAGAGGTTCACCCCACGTTCCGCCACCGGCGTGTCATACCCCTGGGGCAAACGTTCGATGAAATCATGCGCGAAGGCTGCCCGCGCTGCGGCCTCGATCTCCGCACGGGTCGCGCCCGGACGCCCGCACGCGATGTTCTCCGCCACCGTCATGTTGAAGAGCACCACTTCCTGGCTCACCAACGCCATCCGGTCGCGCAGATCCGACAACGCCAGCGTGCGCAGGTCCTTTCCATCGATCCGGATCGCGCCCGAAGTGGGGTCGTAGAAGCGGAACAGCAGGTTGACCAGCGTGCTCTTGCCGCTGCCGCTCTCGCCGGCGATGCCCAAGCGCGTCCCGCGCGGCAACTCGAACGACACGTCGTTGAGGATCTTCTCGTGGCCGTAGCTGAAGCCCAACGCCTCGACCCGGATGCCTTCGTGGAACGCGCCCATCGGAACCGGGGTCGACGTCTCGCGAACGGTCGGCTCCTCCCGCAACACCTGCATCAACCGTTCGATGCCCGCCTGCGTCTGCTGCAGGAGGTTGTGGATCCCGGCGAGCTTCTTCACCGGTGTGTAGATGAAGGCCACGCCCGTCAGCAGGCTCACCATGTCCTCGATCTTCACCTCACGCACCACGATCACCACCACCAGCAGCCCGAATCCCAGCGTCCCGATCGATTCGATGATCGGGTTGGTGATTTCCTTGGCGCGCGTCGTGCGCATGGAATGCGAGACGAGATCCTTCGACATCTTCCGGAACCGTTCCACCTGCTGTTCCTCGAGGTTGAACGCCTTCACGACGCGGATTCCCGAGAGCACCTCCACGATCAGGCTCGCCTGCGTGATCGTGGTGTTGAGGCCGGCCTTGGCTGAGCGCCGCACCTTCTTTCCGAGGATCACGATCGGGACGATGACCAGCGGAAAGAACACCAGCACCATCAGGGTCAGCTGCCAGTCGATCAGGAAAAGTCCCACCACCAGGCCCACGATCGTCACTGGCTCCTTGATGAGGTCCCCGAGACCCGCGTTCAGGCACCGCTGCAGCATCGAGGTATCGCCATTCACCCGCGTGATCAGGTCGCCGGTCGTCGCCTTATTGAAGTAATCGAGCGACAGGGAACTCAGCTTCCGCAGCACTTCGACGCGCAGGTCGTTCACCACCCGCTCGCTCACCCATGCGAGGCAATAGCTGCTCCCGTAGCCCACGAAGCCGCGCAAGGCGGCCAGCAGCGGAAACAAAAGCAGTCCACCGACGATCTGACGCCAGTCCGCCTTGCGACCCGATCGCGGCAACCAGGGATCCACCGCGGCTTCGGTCGTCTTCTGCAGCGCCGCCTTCCATTCCCCCAAGGCCCCCTGTTCCACCAACACCGACGCCGCCCCGGTCACCGCCGTCGGTTCCGGTGACATGCGCACGAGGATCGTGTTGATCGCCCACAGGAGGAGCGCGTTCGTCAGCCCGAACAACACCGCCAACGCCACCCCGGTACAGAACCGTCCCAGGTACCGCCGCAGGTACGGCCACCCAAAACGCATCACTTTGACGAGGTCTTGCATTTGCTTCCCGCCCATTCTCCCGACCTGCCCCCCGTTTGTCACCCCGCGGTTCCGCAGAAGTGGGGCCCCGGGGGGAGTCCCCGGTTCCCAGATTCCAGTTCCCAGATTCACCCGGCGCTCCTTGACCTCCGCCGGGTGGGGGCACCCGGCCTTCAATTGGAGCAATCCAGGAACATGAAACTTCAAACTCTCCCTCCCGCCCGGTTCCTGATTAGGCTGGTCCCCATGTCCGAGCAAGAAGTGCCGCTGGCCGCCAAATGGCCGTTCGTCCTGGGTGACCTGACCCTCCTCGCTGCCGCCGGGGGCGTCGCCTTCCTCGCCCATTCGGGCCGCATTCCCTGGAGCCTTTCCGTGGCCGCCGTCATCACGGGCGCCGTCGGGGCGGGCGCATGGATCCTGGTCACCCCCTTCCTGCGCGATCAGGAGGCCGAATTGCGCCTCAGCGAACAGGCCAACCTTTCCGACACGCTCCGCCAGATCCAGCAACTGGAGAAGGTCGCCGCCAGCGTCGCGACCAGCGCCGCCAGCATCCAGTCGGGACAACAGGCCCTCCAACGCGCCGAGATCGCGGCCGGAGCCGTCGCCACCCTCATGGAGTCCGAGAAGAAGGTCTTCGTCGAATCCCTCCACCGCTTCCAGGACCAGGAGAAGGGCACCCTGAAGCTCGAGATCGAGAAGCTCCGCCGTGGCGAGGAGGAAACACTCCGCGTGATCTGCCACCTGCTCGATCACAACTTTGCCGTCTACCAAGCCGGCCAACGCTCCACCCAACCCGGCGTTGCCCAGCAACTCGCCACCTACCGCGCCGCCTGCCTCGATGCCGTCCGACGCCTCGGCGTTGTGGCCCACGAGGCCCGCCCCGGCGAGGGGTTCAACCCCGACTTCCATCAGACCCTCGACGGCAAGGCTCCGCCCGCCGAATCCCAGATCGCCGGCACCCTTGCCTGCGGTTACACCATCCGCGGTCAGGTCGTCCGACCGATCATCGTGTCTGTCGACGGTCCCACGCAGGCCAGCCCGAGCCTCCCCGCCCAGGGCTCAGCTCCTGAGTTCGAGTCCGCTCCCTCCGCGACATCCACGGAGGCAGACCCAGCCCTCCCTCCCGCCGGATCCCAGTAAGGGGTGCCAACATCCGGTTGCCTGCGTCAGCGGTGACCGCCTTGCCAGACTTTCATCCGTGCGCCTACAATACCCCTCATGACGGACGAGGAACTGAAGGCTCTGGTGGCCAGTGTGGCCGTGCAGCAGAAGGAGACGGACCGACAGTTTCGCGCGATGTCCGAACGGATGGACCGGAGCCGCGAGGAGACAGATCGTCATTTCCAGGCGGTGTCCGAGCGCATGGACCGGAGCCACGAGGAAACCGATCGTCATTTCCAGGCGGTGTCCGAGCGCATGGACCGGAGCCACGAGGAAACCGATCGTCATTTCCAGG
>JBIKWS010000313.1:0-5224 GCA_044356195.1 Cyanophyceae cyanobacterium | reverse complement strand
TTGGTTTGTTGCCCGGGCGTTTGTTCGTGGTGGATCTGGAGAACCGTCTGGCAGTGGGCACGGGGGATGAACGGATGCTGCATGGCTCGAATGGCGTGAACTGCATGGATGTGTCGCCGGATTCCAAGTGGATCGCGGTGACGGGATTCATCGGACGGCGCGTGCGGGTTTACCGGGTCGACGACGTCAACGCAGGGCATGTGGCGTTGGGGAATCCGGCGGATTACGACACGGCGGTGGCCTTCCATCCGGATGGCCGGCGGTTGTTCGTGGGGAACGAGGATGGATGGGTTCGGGTGTTTGACGTGGGAACCCGACAGGAGTTGCCGTCGGAGGGGTGGCGGGCGCAGACGGGAGCGGTGACGGCGCTGGCGGTGTCAGGGGATGGGAACGTGGTGGCGACGTCGGGGGACCGGACGATGCGGTTCTGGGAGGCGTTGCCGGGAAGCGAGCCGGGGTTGATGCGTCGGGAACGGATGCAAGTGAACGTGCCCACCGCGCGGAACTGGATGCGGTTTGGCGATGGGGATCGCGTGCTGCTGCATTGCGCGCCCGGGCAGCCGTTGGAGGCGTGGGAAGCGCAGTGAGGGGCGTGGGGGAGGGGGGAGTTGCCAGTTGCCAGTTTCCAGATCCCAGTTTTCCGCTGGGTGAGGGCACCCGGCCTACAATCGGGCGGTTCAGCCTACCGCAGGGTACTGGGAACTGGTTTCTGGAGACTGGTCACTCTCTGACCACAGCCTCCTGACGTCGGCTGCTACGATTGTGGCGAATTACCTAAAAAAAGTTGTGGATCCGTGTAACGCGGGGGGTGGGGTGTTGTAGGACATGCTCGGAGGTTTCCCGTCCGTTCGGTTGGAGGGGCTGCCTTTTCCTGCATGATGAACAAGAGACGTCTTCTCGCCCTTTCGGTTGTCGGTGTGGCGGTCTGGATCGCGGTGGTGGTGTTGCGTCGGGGTGGCCCCGGCGCGGTGCCACCAGCGATTGAAACCGCAACGGTGGGGGCGGTGGCCCCGGCGGGCCCGGCGAGTGCAACGCCGGTGCCCGCTGGTGTTGTCCGCGGCGTGGACCCGGAGGCATCGCTGCGGGTGGGCCTGGATGGGTTTCGCAAGTGGGCCGAGCAATGGGAACAGGCGGATGAGGCGGCCCGGGCGACGATGATCGGGGAAGGGCGCGTGCTGGCGGAGGCGCGTCGCGAGACGATGAAGGACCTGATCCGGCAGGACCCACAGCGGGCGATCGAAGAGGCGTTGCCGTACAAGTTCCGGAAGGCGTTGCCGCTGGAACTGGCGAGCCTGATCGAGCATCCGGTGCGCGGGGTGGGTGACTATCGCGTTCTCGGGGTCGCGTGGGAGCATAGGGAGGCCCAAGGGGCCCCGGTTCGACGGGTTACCGAGGTGAATGGTCGTTACTACGAAACACACGTGTACGGCGATCGGGCGCGGTCGGTGACTTCGGCCAATGTGCGGGTGCTGGGGGTGGGCTTGGATGAGGGGTTGGACGGTGGCGTGATGGCGCTTCGGGATTCTGCGTTTGAGAAGCTTTCAAAGGAGGAAGCGGCGGACGTCCGGAATGAACTGGCGAAGGCAGGCAAGGACGACCCGACGTGCAGCGTGTCGGGCGAGAAGGCGGTCATCGAAGAAGAGGCCGTGGTGGTGACCACGGGAGCGGACTATCACTTCCTCTGCCGTGGCGGACATATCGAGCAGTGGGCCTCGGGTGAACCGATGGTTTCAGCGATGGGTGGCGCTGGATCGAGCGGTGGATTCTCGACGGTGGTGCCGGCGACGAAGGCGCAGGGGAACAAGCGGTTGCTGGCGATCCGGCTCCGATTCCCGGAACAGGCAGCGACGTATGAGCCGGCCACGGATGCGGTGATGCAGGCGCAGTTGCAGCGTGTGGTGGATGACTTCGCCGCGTGGAGTTATGGGCGGTTGCACATGGGCTATGCCTTCACTCCGACGCTGCTGACGCCGCGTACGGAGGCGGAGTATGCGGCGAGCGCAGCGCCCGAAGACCTCCTCTTCAAGGACATGCTGCTGGTGGCTGCGGCCTTGGAAGTCGGAGGAACAAAGCCGTACGTCTCGACGGACTTCGACTTCCTGTCGCTGTTCTTCAATTCATCACGATTCGGGACGGGATACTGCGGCCTGGCGGAAGTGGGTGGGATTCGTTCGTGGATGCGTTGCGTGCAGGCGAGCGTCCTTGCCCACGAGTGGGGGCACAACTTCGGGTTGTGGCACGCGAACCAGTGGGAGCCCACCACCGACTCTCCGATCGGTCCGGGCATCCATCGCGAGTATGGCGGGCGTTACTCGACCATGCACGCGTGGTTCCCGTTTGATGGACCTGCGGCACCTCCGTTCAACACGGCAGAGCGCTGGACCCTGGGATGGCTGAGGACGAATGAAGTCAAGGTCACGCGGACGAACGGCACCTACCGGATCTACAACGCGGATGTTCCTGCGCCCGTCCCGGGCCGGAGTTACAGCCTTCGCCTCCCGAAGGACCATCGCTGGTACGCGCTGGAGTTCCGGCCGAACTTCCGACCGCACGGCGGCCGGGAGTTCCACACCGATCACGGTGTGGTCGTGATGTGGCATCACAACAACGTCCAGTTCTCCTCGGGCAGTTCGCTGGGCACCCAGACCCTGGACATGCACCCGATGACCTTGGGAACGGGCGTGCCGGCGACGGAGGATTCGCCGCTCCTCATTGGCCGGACGTTCAGGGACCAGGTGACTGGCATGCACGTGACCGCGGTTGGGCAGGGAGGGGTGTTCCCGGATGATTACATCGAGGTCGAGGTCCGGTACGAGACCTCGGGCGAGAACTCGTCGCCACTGGCATTGGTTTCGTCGACGCCTTCGATCGCCTCGGTGAACCAATCGGTGCAACTGGCGGTGACGGCGACGGATCCCGATGGGGACATCCTTTCGTATGGCTGGGATTTCGGGGACGGCACTTATTCGACGAACGACTTGCCGAGCCAGGTCAAGGCGTGGAAGTCGTCGGGCCTTTATCCGGTCCGGGTGGAGGTGAGTGATCGTCGTGGGGGACGCGTCTTCGTGCAGACGGTCGTGCAGGTGGGCACGCCGACGTTGCCGACGATCGCTGGCCGGGTTCTTACCGAGGCAGGTGCGCCGCTGGTTGGAGCATTGGTTCACGCGGGGCCCGGAAAGGTGGCCTATACGGCGGCGGACGGACGTTATCTGTTGGCCGGAATGCCGGTGGGATCCCATGCGGTGGTGGCCAGCCTGGCAGGCTGGAGCATCACGGCGGTGTCGAGCGAGGCAACGGCCGTGCCGCCTTCCGCGACGGGCGTCGACTTCCGGGCGGTTCCAATCGTCCAGCGAGGACTCACGGTGGAGCGGTGGCTCGACATACCGGGGACCACGGTGACGTCATTGACCAGCAACGCACGGTACCCGGGTTTGCCCGACCAGACGTTTGTCCTTTCGGAGGGAACGGAGCCGGCGGGCGGTATCGGCGACAACTACGGGCAACGGTTGCGGGGTTGGTTCCTGCCGTCGTTAACCGGTCCGTATACGTTTTATGTCGCCAGCGATGATTCCTCGGAGCTTTGGCTGAGCACGGACGAGACTCCGGCGAATCTGCGTCAGTTGGCGGCAGTGCCGGCGTGGACGCCCTACCGCGACTGGACCTGGTATCCCTCGCAGCGATCGGCTCCTGTGAACCTCACGGCGGGGCAGCGCTACCACCTCCAGGTGCTGCACAAGGAGGGGTCGGGAGGCGACCATGTCAGCGTGGGATTGGATCTGCCCGATGGAACCAGCCAGAGACCGATGCGGGTCGAGTTGGTGGAGCCGATGCCTGTTCCGGGGTTGCCGCCGGCGAGCGTGGCGGTGACCGTGGTGGCGACGGATTCGACGGCGTCCGAGGCGGGCGATGCGGGCGAATTCACCTTCACACGCACGGGTTCCACGACGGCACCCCTGACGGTGTTCTTCGTGGTTTCTGGAACGGCGACGGCCGGGTTGGATTATACCTCGACGGGATTGCAGGTGACCATTCCGGCAGGCAGCGCGAGCAAGACGCTTGCGATCCAGCCCTTGGCGGACTCCCTCTCCGAATCGCTGGAGACCGTCCAGGTGAACGTTTCGCCCACGGTGCACTATCGCGCTGGGAACCCTTCCGAGGCCGTGGTGCGGATCGAGGACGATGGCCCGGCGCAGGTCAGCGTGGTGGCCTCCGATCCATCGGCGGACGAGAGCGGGATCAATCCCGGAGAGTTCAGATTCCTTCGGGTGGGCTCGGTGGCGAGCGCGTTGACGGTGAGTTTCACCGTGAGCGGTACGGCGACGCCGGAATCGGATTTCCGGGCACTCCCAGCAACCGTGATCATCCCGGCGGGCGAAGAGTCGGTGACCGTGCCGCTGGTGCCGGTGGGGGATGATTTGATCGAAGTGGCCGAGACGGTGGTCGTGACCCTGGCGACGGGTGCGTACTCGATCGTGTCTCCGAGCGAGGCGACGGTGACGATCGAATTGGACCGTGGTCTGGGTCGCGGCGTGCTTCGGGAGTGGTTTGATGGGTTGGCGGGCGGGACCCTGGCGCACCTGCTGAATGATCCACGCTATCCCTTCCAGCCGACCGGCCGGGAGGTTGTGAACACGGCCTTCCAGTCTGGCATGCATCGGACGGAGCGGTTCGGGGAACGCTGGCGTGCGATCTTCACGGCAGCGGCGGCTGGACAGTACCGGTTCTATATCGGTGCGGATGATGAGGCGGATCTGTGGCTTTCGAAGGATCCCAGCGGTGTTGGTGCGGAGCGCGTGGCGTGGGTGACACGGGCGGTTGGGTTTGGCCGCTGGGACAGCGGTCCGTTTCAGGCGAGCTCGGGGATCCAACTGGAGAAGGGGCAGCGGGTTTACCTGGAGGCGCGCTGGGTTGAAAACACCGGCGGCGACTTCCTCTCGGTGGGCGTGCAGCATCCGAATGGTTTGATGGAACGACCGATCCCGGCGCACCGGCTGGATCCGTTCACGCCGAGCGTGACGCCGACGGAGCCCTGGGCGTCGGTGGCTGTCGGTGGCGGAACGCCGGTCGGAAGCTCGGGAATCTCTGAACTCCCCGTTTCGGTGGAACCCCTCCATCGTTGGAAACTGGATGGCACGGCCGGTGCCGCGGTGCCTGCGGGCACGCTGTTGACGGACAGCATCGGTGGCATGAGCGCGGTGCTGCGTGGTACCGGAGCGCGCTTCAC